>DATAQH010000351.1:0-4198 GCA_036264815.1 Candidatus Cybelea sp. | reverse complement strand
GAGTTGTGGGTCCTATCGTTGTGGAACCTGTCGCGCCGCGGCCCCTCGAGCGGACGCTTCGTCAGCAAATCGAAGACGCGCTGGTGGTATTGAAAGCCGAACGCACCCGGCTCGCCGCCGTGCGCGTCCGCGCCGCCGTCTGGCGGACGATCGGCGCCTCCGAAGGTGCGACGCTCGCCGACGTGCTGCGTCGCCCGGGAAGCGACGACGTGCCGCTGCGCGACGTGCTGATCGCGCTCGAGCGAAGCGCCTTTACCTACGACGCCGATCTTACAGCCGCGATCGAAGACGCGTGCGGTGCGCTCGAGCGGTACGCAGGATCGCTCGTATGATCGCCGCACGAGAACCGGGCGATCTTCGCGCCGCGCTTGCAAAGACGATCGTCGGGCAAGAGGCGGTCGTCGAAGGCTTGCTCCTCGCACTGCTCTGTAACGGACACGTGCTGCTGGAGGGCCCGCCGGGACTGGCAAAAACGCTGGCGTGCCGTTCGCTGGCCGCGGCACTCGAAGGCGAGTTCAAACGGATTCAGTTCACTCCCGATCTGCTTCCCAGCGACATCGTCGGCACGCGGATATTCGACCAGCGCGAGAGCAGTTTCGCAACGGTGCTCGGCCCAATCTTCGCCAACGTCGTCCTCGCCGACGAGATCAACCGCGCACCCGCGAAGGTGCAGTCCGCGCTGCTGGAAGCTATGCAGGAGCGCCAGGTGACGATCGGACCGCAATCCCACGCGCTGCCCGACCCGTTCGTCGTCATGGCGACGATGAATCCGCTGGATTCCGAGGGGACCTACGCGCTGCCGATCGCCCAGATGGACCGCTTTTTGATGAAGATCAACGTCGGATATCCGACCCGCGACCAGGAACGCGAGATCCTCGATCGCTTTGCGCTGGCGGATACGCAGCCCGTGCGCGCGGTGGCGACACTCGACGACGTTCGCAGCTGGCGCGCCGCGGCGCACGAAGTGCACATCGACGAGAAGCTCAAGCGCTATATCGTCGACCTGGTGGCGATGACACGTGAGGCAGAGGGAGTATCCGTACGTTCGAGCAGCGGTGCAACGCATCGTGCTTCGGAGCTGATCGACTACGGCGCGAGTCCGCGTGCCACGCTCGCGCTCGCCTTCCTCGCTCGCGGCCGGGCGCTGCTCGACGGGCGGGACTTTGCGCTGCCCGACGACGTGCGCGCGGTTGCGGCGGCCACGCTGCGCCATCGAATTGGCTTCAATTACCGGCTCTCAACCGAAGACATCGCCGCCGACGAAGTGATCGCCGCCATGATCGCCGCAGTTCCCGCGCCGTAGAGATATGACGCTGCGAGAGGCGCTGCTGCGCGCACGCCGGCGTCCGCGCCACTTCGGCGCCGGCTCGCCGACGATCTATCGCGGCGACGGCTACGAGTTCGTCGAGCTTCGCTCCTACGTACCGGGAGACGACGTGCGGCGCATCGACTGGGCCTCCACCGCGCGCTCGGGCGAGCTGCAGTCGCGCGTCGTTCTCGAGGACGTGACCCTCACGCTGGCCGTCATCCTCGACGCGTCCCGCTCGATGCGCATCGGCCGGCGCCGCCCGCTGCTAGCGGCCGGACGCGAGGCGCTCGACGATTGGTTCGGGGCCGCAACCTCGGACGATCGCTGCATTCGCGTCGACGGAGCAAACATCACACCGGCGGCGCTGCAACGCGGCTCGCGTCGCGCCGTCGCGCACCGCGACGCGGGCGACGAGTTCGACCTGGGGCGCACCCTGCGCACCGCGCGTGCGGCTCTGCCGCGCGGCACGGCTCTTCTAGCGATCTCGGATTGGTACGACCTCGGCGGACAATTCGATCGCGAGCTCGCGGATCTCGGGTCTCGCTTCGATTGCACAACGCTGGTGGCGCGCGATCCCTGGTACGACCAGCTCCCTCTGGGTGGAATCGTTCGTCTACGCGGCGCTGAGGGCGGGGAGCTGCGGGGGTACATCGGCAAGCGGGAGCGCGACTCCTATCACGCCGCGGTGCGCGCGCGCGAAGCCGCTCTGCTTCGCCGCTTCGAAACGGCGAACTGGCGAACCGGCGTGCTGCGCGAAGAGAACGGACGCGGTTCGCTTTTAGCGGCCTTTGGTTTACGGTCGTGAGCTTCGATCATCCGATTCGTCTGGCCGTGGGGATCGTCGTGTTGGTTGGGTTCGGCTTTCTCTACACGCTGCTGCAGCGCCGTGCGACCTCGCAAGACCTCGCGTACAGCAGCGTCGCCTTTTTCGCCCAAGCCGCGAAGCCGCGAACGTGGATCCCGCGCGCCTTACAGGTTCTTTGGATCGCGGCCTTGGGCGCGGTCGTGCTCGGAGCAAGCGGTCCGCATCTCTCGCTCTACCTTCCGGCGCGCGACGGGAGCGTGTTCATCTGTATCGACACCTCGGGCTCGATGTCGTCGACCGACGTCTTCCCGACGCGCGCCGCGGCCTCGAAGGAGGCGGCGCGCGCCTTCATCGGCGAGAGTCCACCGGGCACGAAGATCGGCGTGATCGCCTTCGCGGGCGCGGCAGGCGTCGTCGTGCCGCTCAGCGCCGATCATCAAGCGGTGGTCGCCGGACTCGACGAGATTCCCTCGCCCAACGGCGCGACCGCGATCGGCGACGCGCTCGCGATGGCGGGGCGGCAGCTCCCGCCGCGCGGGCATCGCGTCGTTATCTTGATCACCGACGGGGTCAACAACAGCGGAACCGATCCGGCGGAAGTGGCGCAGTACCTCGGCGCACATCACGTCCCGGTGTATACCGTCGGCATCGGGACCCCGAATGGCGGACTCATCCCCGGGACGAACCAGGAAGCGACGATCGACGAGGAAGCGTTGCGCAACTACGCGGCCGTCAGCGGCGGCGCCTACTCGCGGGTCGAGAATGCCGCGCAACTGCGCGACGCGCTCGCGCGACTCGGCCGCATCACCTCGCTGCAGAAGCAGCACGTCGACGCCTCCGTGCCGTTTGCCGTTGCGGGCGCGCTCGGCATGCTCGGCGCGTTTCTCCTGGGCTTCGGTTTGGGCCGGTATCCATGAACTCGCCGATCGAACTCTTGAACCGATGGATCGCCGATGCCGGCGGCGGCAGCCGCCTAGAGGCAATCGCGATGTGTTTGGCGACCGCCGACGATCGGGCTCGCCCTTCCGCGCGTATGGTCCTCCTGCGCGGACTCGACGACCGCGGCTTGCGCTTCTACACCTCCTACGGAAGCCGCAAGGCGCAGGATCTCGCGGCAAATCCGCTCGCCGCGGTGACGTTCTACTGGCCGTGGATCGAGCGCCAAGTTCGGGTAGAGGGTGAGGTGACGCTGCTCGCCGAGAGCGAGTCGGACGACTATTTTGCCGCGCGGCCGCGGGGGCACCAGCTCGCTGCCTGGGCTTCCGAGCAGAGCGCCGAGATCGAGTCCCACGCGCTGCTCTCCGAGCGCTACCAGCACTTCGCGCAGCGCTTCGAAGGAGAAGAAGTGCCGCGCCCGCACTCCTGGGGCGGGTATTTGCTCGTTCCGAGCTACTTCGAGTTTTGGCAGGGCCGGCCCAATCGGATGCACGAGCGCACGGCCTACGAACGCAGCGGAAGCGACTGGCGCAGGCGGCTCCTCCAACCGTAGCCGATAGGGACCGCAGCACCGGTCCCCTAACACAGAGGCCCGAAGTGTCGCGGCGGAACGTCATGGTCATCGGCTCGGGACCGATCGTCATCGGGCAGGCCGCCGAATTCGACTACGCCGGCGTGCAAGCGTGCCGCGCGCTGCGCGAGGAAGGCCATCGCGTCGTCCTCGTCAACTCGAATCCCGCCACGATCATGACCGATCCCGAGATCGCGGATGCGGTCTACTTGGAGCCGTTGACGACGATGTCGATCGAAGAGATCGTCGCGCGCGAGCGCCCCGACGCGCTCCTCCCAACGCTCGGCGGCCAAACGGGCCTGAACCTCGCCGTCGAACTCGACGAAGCCGGCGTCCTGCAGCGCTACGGCATCGAGCTGCTCGGAACGCCGATCGACACGATTCGCCTCGCCGAAGATCGCGAGCGCTTCAAGCTCAAGATGCAAGAGATCGGCGAGCCCGTCGCCGAGAGCGCAATCGTCACCGATATCGAAGCGGGCGTCGCCTTTGCCGAGATCGCGGGCTACCCGCTGGTCGTGCGCCCCGCCTACACGCTCGCGGGTACCGGGGGCGGAATCGTTTCGAACGAGGCCGAGTT
>DATAQH010000279.1:0-7556 GCA_036264815.1 Candidatus Cybelea sp. | reverse complement strand
GTCACCGGCGGCCTCTCCGGTCCGGCCATCCGACCGATCGCGGTGCTCGCCGTCTACGAAGTCGCGCAGGCCGTCAACATTCCCATCGTCGGGCAAGGCGGCATCGAAAACCTCACCGACGCACTCGAGTTCTTCCTCGCCGGCGCCACGGCAATCTCGATCGGTACGGCCAACTTCACCGACCCGCGCATTCTCGAGCGTATCGCCGCGGAGCTGCAGGCATACTTGGCGCGGCGCAACCTCGGCTCGATTTCCGAGATTGTCGGACGGGCGAACGTCGGAATAAGCACCGTCCATGAGTATGAAGGAGATGAAGGTTGAAATCATGGCCCCGCAACTGATCGTCGCCCTCGACGTGCCCAGCCCGCAGGAAGCGGAGCGGCTCGTCGATCGACTCTACGAGCTCGACGTGATCGTCAAGGTTGGCCTCGAAGCGCTCTGCGGTTATCCGGAGCGCATCTTTTCATACTGCGAGGCACGCGACGTACGAACGTTCGTGGACGCCAAGCTGCACGACATCCCGCGAACCGTAGGCGCGGCGATGGCGCAGCTCGTGCGTCCGACCGTGCAGATCGTCAACGTTCACGCGCTCGGGGGCCTGGAGATGATGCGCACCGCGGTCGACGTTGCCGCCGAGCGGGCGGCCGAGCTCGGCCTGACCCCGCCGCAGGTCTTCGCCGTCACACTGCTGACCAGTATCGCGCCCGAAGATCTCAACGAGTTGGGGCTGCAGGGCGGTCCGGGCGAGAATGCGATTCGGCTCGCCGCGCTGGCGCGCGACGCCGGCTGCGCCGGCGTCGTCTGCAGCGCGCACGAAGTGCGCGATCTCAAACGCTTCTTTGGTGACGACTTCCTCACGCTGACTCCCGGCATACGCCCGTCCGGCAGCGCGCACGGCGATCAAAAGCGCGTCACGACTCCGGCCGAGGCGGCTGCATCGGGGACCGACTACATCGTCGTCGGCCGTCCGATCGTCGAAGCGGCGGATCCGGTGGCAGCGGCAAGGGCGATCTTGGAGGAAATGAGCGTCCGCGCGTGAGCGCGCCCCTCGACCTTCCCGCGCAGCTGGCGCGACGGGGAGCGTTACTGCAAGGACACTTTCGGCTGAGTTCGGGGCGCCACAGCGACCGGTTCGTGCAAAAGTTCCGCATTCTCGAGGATCCGCAACTGCTCGAGGCGGTCGCGGCTCAGATCGCCGCACGGTTCCGCGACGCGCATCCAACGATCGTCGTCGGGGCAGCCGTCGGCGGCATACTGCTCGGCTACGAAGTTGCACGGCAACTCGGTACCAAAGCGATCTTCGTCGAGAAAGAGAACGGCGTGCCGGTCCTGCGCCGCGGCTTCGCGCTGGATGCCTCAGATAACGCACTGGTGGTCGAAGATGTCGTGACGACCGGGCTCTCGGTTCGCGAAGTGCTCGGCGTCGTTCGCTCGTCGGGTGCAAACGTCATCGGCATCGGCGTGATCGTCGCGCGGACCGAAATGGACTTCGACGCGCCGGCAAGTGCGCTGCTGCATCTGCCGATCGTCTCGTACGATGCCGCGAACTGCCCGCAGTGCCGCTTGGGTGAAGCGATCGACGACCCGGGATCCCGGCGCCGGTGAAGATCGAGGTTCGTCTGGCTGAGGGCGCCGGCTCTGCGGCAGCGCAGGACCGGAATTTCATCAAAGCACTCGGGCGCCGTTCCGTGATGTCGAGCGTCGGCGATCTGCGGCCCGCAACGGAGAGCGCGGCGATTACCGCATTCGAACGCCTCGTCGATCTTATCGACTCGCAGTCGCACGTAACGCTGATCGCCCAGGATCGGGAGCGCCGCGTCGGTTTTCTGCTCTTGCTCGATCGGCTTCCCGACGAGGTTACGCTGCTCGATCAGGCATTCGTGGCCTACATGGCCGTCGAGCCCGATGTCCGCCGGAACGGAGTCGGAGCCGCGCTTCTCGCCGCGGCCGAAGGAGAGGCGAGAAAGCGTGGTTTGCCGCACGTGGCCTTGATGGTCACCGAAGAGAACGAGGCCGCGCGCGTTCTCTACGAGCGCGCCGGTTACCGCACCGAACGCCGGCTCTTGTGTAAGCCGCTGTGAGCGCCGATCTTTGGCGGCGAATCGGCTGGATCGCCGCCGCCGTCGCCGTCGTCGCGGGCGCGATCTGGCTCGCGGCCCACATACCGCGCACGATCTCGATCTTCGTGATCGCGGCCTTCATCGCGTTCGGAGTGCAGCCGCTCTCCGCGCGCTTGGAGCGCCGGATGCCCAAGCCCGCTGCCGTCGGCATCGTCTTTCTCGGTATGCTCCTTCTCGTGGTCGTTTTTTTGGTAATCGTGGTGCCGCTGACGATCGCCCAAACGCAGGTCTTGGTCGCAAATATCCCAACCTACGCGTCGACCATCCAATCGTGGCTGCTCTCAGCCCAGGATTCACTCGATCGCTATCTTCCGGCGGTGAAGCTGCCCCCCGGCTTCAACCTCGGACGGATCGGCACCGCGCAGATTTCGAGCTTTGTAAGCGATGCGGTCGCCTCGCTCGGCGCGATCGCGCTCAATACCGCCACGGGCTTCTTCATTGCCTTCTCCTCGATCGTTCTCTCCGTGTTCTTCCTGCTCAACGACACCCAGATCGCCGAGGGCTTCGCCGCGCTCTTTCCGCCTCGCCGGCGCGAGACCGCGCGCAAGCTCGCTGCCGAGGTGACCGAAGTATTCGGCAGCTACATCTCAGGCCAGGTGATCGTCAGCGCAATCACCGGCGCGGTCGTCGCGATACTGACCGCGATCCTTGGTTTCAAGTTCTCGCTGATCATCGGGATGATCTCGGCCGTTGCTTACGCCATTCCGATCATCGGAATGTTGATCGCCGAGTTGATCGCGGTGCCGCTTTCGCTGCCGCAGGGCGTCGGGATGATCGTTTGGGTACAGATCGTGATGTTCGGCATGGCGCGAATCAGCGATAACGTCCTCGTGCCAAAGATCATGGGCCAGTCGGTTGGCGTGTCGCCGATCGGCGCGATGTTCGCAGTCTTTGCCGGCGGCGAGCTCTTTGGAATTCCCGGACTCATTCTCGGGATCCCCGCGGCGGCGCTGCTCAAGATCCTCTGGCGCTACTTCATGGCGCCGTGGATAACGGCGCAGCTCGAAAAGAACTAGGAAAGCGCAGCGGCTCCCTTGGGGGCGCGGTGACGACGCCGATCCGATCGGCATAGACGACGTGCCCGCAGGCGAGCGCGGCGTCGAGCCGTTGCGAGTTCGCGCTCCGGGTCAGGTCGTTTTGCGCGACCGCGACGAGCAACACACGCGCTTGCCTTGCGTACGCGCAGGGACGTTCGTCGGGCAGATCGCGCGTTTGCGTAGCCGGCGAGAGCACGTTAACGACGCCGAGGCGCAAACCGTCGCCGCCGACGCCGGCGGGACGGGTCGACGCGATCCAACGATAGACTCCGGGCGTCGTATCGTCGACGCGCAGCGCGTCGTCGTAGTAGTCGATCGGATGGCGGCCCGCATAATGGATCGTGAAGATCACCGCAAGGCCGATCCCCAGCGGTCGAAGGCCGCGCAGGGAGGGTGCGCGCGTCGCGGCTGCGACGGCCGCGCCGACGGCGGCGGCGAGCAGTGCAACGTGCGTCGATCCGTCGTTCCAGAAGATTGCCAATACGTACCAGGCGCCGAAGAGCGTGGAGCAGAGCAGCAGCACCGTCGAAGCGATCGCCGCTCGCCGAAAGGCGGGCGTTAGCAGCAACGCGCCGAGAACGATCGCCGGCGCTGCAAAGCGCAGTGAGGCTCCGGTCGCCAGTTGGGCGACCGCAGTCTCGTAGCCGAACGGCAGCGCCAAGAATACGACGACGGATGCGAGCGCCGCCCACGCGAGTCGTCGCCGGGCGTGCGCGATCAGCGGAGCGGCAGCCGCCGCGCAGATCGCGACGAGCGCAAACGGAGAGAGGCGGACGGCGACCGTCACGAGCAGCCAGAGCGCCGCCAAGCCGTGCGCGAGGATCGTCGAGGCGTACGGATGCGCGTACGAAGCTGCGGCACCGGGCGAGATCGCCGCACCTTTGGCGAGGAGCGCATCGCGCAGCACCCACGCACTCAGCGCCGCCGCCGCCGCGCACCAAACCCGAAAGCGTGCGCGTCCGGCAAGGAGCGCAATCAGCGTAAAAAGCCACCCCTGCGGTTTGATCAACGCGGTAAGCGCGGCGGACCGCGCGGCCGCACCGTCGCTGGCTCCGGGGCGCAACGTCCAGAGCGTCTCGAGCCAAAACGCGGCGAGCCACACGTCGTTCTGCAGCGTCCCCCCTTGAATCGCCAGCGGATAGGCGGTGACGGTCGCGGCGGCAAGCGCGTCGGCGAGCAGCGGCGGCGCGCCGAGCTCGCGCGCCCAGGTTGCGCAGCGAAAGCCCAGCAACGCCAAGGCGCAAAGCCCGCTCCACGGCAATGCAAACGGACCGGCGGCTGCGTAGAGCGCTGCGGCGAAGAGTTCCGATGCCGGCGGATACCACCAGTAGCGCGTCGCCGACGTCCAGATCGAATGCGCATGCACCCACGAAGCGGCATTGGGCAAGTGATAGGAGAGCGAGTCGCCGTCAAGCAGCGGGCGCATCAGTTGCGGCCACGCGACGACGAGCAACGCGGCAATCAGAATATACGGGGGATCGAGCGGCAGCGCTCGGTTCGCAAAGCGTGGTTCGCGGCGGCGAATGTCGGCGACCGCAATACAGAGCAGAAGCAGCCCAAAACATGCGGCAGGGTAAAGCAGCCCGGCGGCGCCGAGCGCGAGCGGAATCGCCACGCCCAAGATCAGCGCGTCGCGCAGGCGGTCTGGGAAGTCGTACTGCGTGTTTTGGCGCAGCGCCGGGGCGGCCGCGTACAGCCCAAGCAGCCAGAGTGCGGCGAGAACTTGCGACACGAGCGCCTGCGGCGGCTACATCGTGTCCGGCGCGCTGACGCCGGCGAGTGACAACGCGCGCGCGAGCACGTTCTTCGCTGCCGAGCAGAGCGCGAGCCGCGCGAGCCGTAGGTCGCGATCCTCGGCGAGGATCTTGCACTCTGTGTAGAAATGGTGGAATTCCGACGCGACGTCGCGAGCGTAGCGCGCGAGTCTGTGCGGCGCAAGGCGTTCGACGACCCCGGCGACGACGCGGGGAAACTCGGCGAGGCGCGCGATAAGCGAGAGTTCGGCTGGGTGGACGAGGAGTTCGAGCGCCGCGGCCGGTGCCGCCTCGACGTCCTGCGGCAGCGCGCGGCGCAGCACCGACGCGATGCGCGCGTGACCGTACTGCACGTAATAGACCGGATTCTCGTTGTCTTTCTCGACGGCCAGCTTGAGGTCGAAGGTGAGCGGCGATTCCGCGGCGGGCATGATGAAGAAGAAGCGCGCCGCGTCGAGGCCGACTTCGTCGACGATCTCGTCGAGCGTCACGATCTCCCCCGCGCGTTTGCTCATGGTAACCTGCTCGCTGCCGCGCATGAGCGTGATCTGCTGCGCGATGAGAACCTCGAGGCGGCCCGGAAACTCGAACGCGGCGGCCAGACCGCGCAGGCGCTCGATGTACCCGTGATGATCGGGTCCGAGGATGTCGACGACGCGGTCGCTCGCTTTGAGCTTTTGGTAATGGTACGCCACGTCCATCGAGAAATAGGTAGGCCGGCCGTCGCTTCGCAGCAGCACGCGATCTTTGTCGTCGGCGAACTGCGTTGCGGCAAAGAAGAGCGCACCGTCGCGTTCGTAGGTTAGCCCGAGTTCGCTCAGCCGATCGATGCCTTCGCGCACTTTCCCGGCTTCGTGCAGCTCGCGCTCGCTCTGCCAACGGTCGAACTCCACACCGAAGCGCCGCGCCGTCTCCTTGTGTTCGGCCACGAGCTGGTCGCGGCCGGTCGAAGCAAAGTACGGGAGCCACTCCGCCTCCGGGGCGGCGATCCAACGGTCACCGTCGCGCTGCGCGATACGATCGGCGATCGGGATCAGGTACGAACCGGGATAGCCGTCCTCGGGAAAGGCAAACTCCGGATCGTAGCGCTGACGATAGCGGGCGTAAATCGATCTCGCGAGCGCGTCGAGCTGTCCTCCCGCATCGTTGATGATCCATTCGACGAAAACGTCGTAACCGCAATACCGCATCGCGTTGGCCAACGTCGCGCCGATCGACATCGACCGGCCTTGAACGACCACGAGCGGGCCGGTTGGATTAGCGCTGCCGAATTCGATAGAGATCCGTACGCCGTTGCTCTGCGACTCGCCGAAGCGCTCTTTTTCGCGCAGCATTCGGGCCAGTTCACCGTGCCACACGCGCGGAGCGAGCCGCAGGTTGACGAAACCGGCGACCGCTTCGATTTGCGCAAACAAATCCCCGAGCGCGGGGCAGTTTTCGACGACGTCGGCGACCAGCAGCGACGCGACGTCCTGCGGAGAGCGCCGCGCCGTCTTTGCCAGCGAGAAAGCGACGTTCGTGGCAAAGTCGCCAAACTCGGGGCGGCGCGGGGCCTCGAATCCGACCTTGACGCCGGCGCCCGGGTAGCGTTGTTCGACGGCCGCCTCGATGGCGCGCGCGAACGCGCCCAGCGCATCGTCGAGCATGGTGGCGCCCTGCGCGCCGGTCGAAGGGTTCATCGCGCCTGCTCTTCGCCGTTTGGTAGAACTCCAACCCGCGCGAAGGTGCCGGCACCTCGCGATTCGATCGTGCCGTCGAGCTCGAGCACGGCGAGAACCGAGAGCGCGGCGTGCGCCGGCAGGCGGGCAGCGGCGACGATCGCGTCGAGATCGGCCGGCCCTTCCTCGAGCGCGCGCAGTACGGCTGCGCTTACCGGATCGAGCGAACTGAGGGCGCTTTGCGATGCCGCGCGCAGGTGCAGCTGCCCTAAGGCCTCGAGCACATCGGCCGGCCCGCGTGCAAGCGTCGCACCGTCGCGAATCAGGGCGAGGCAGCCTTGGACGTGCTTGCGATCGACGTCGCCGGGAACGGCGAGCACGGGTATCCGCCCTGCGGCCCAGCCGGCAGTGTTGAGCGCTCCGCTGCGTTCGGGGGCTTCGACGACGACGACCGCGTCGGAGAGTGCGGCGACGATCCCGTTACGCTGCAGAAACTGCCCCGGCCGGGCGACCTGGGCGGGCGGATACGGCGAGAGCACCGCGCCGCCTGCCGCCAGCATCCGCTCGGCGAGTTCCAGGTTGCGCCTCGGAAAGAAACAGCCGTGCCCGCCGCCGATGATGCCGACCGTCGGTGCCCCGGCGTCCAGGGCGCCTTCGTGCGCGGCGGCGTCGATGCCGAGCGCCAATCCCGAGATGATGCCGCAGCCCGCGCGGCCAAGCTCGGCTGCCCAGCGTCGAGCGACGCCGCGTCCGTACGCCGTTGCGGCGCGCGTGCCGACGATCGCGATACAGGGACGCGCCAGCCCGTCTAGGCTGCCCGTACACCACAGGCCGCTTGCGACCGCTTCGAAGCCGCGGCCGGTTCGCGCGGCCTCAATTCGCTCCCGGGTCTCGAAGATCGGCTCGTGCATCGCCGGCTCCATCACGCCATGGCCGCCCCCGTGCAAGAGATGCGCCAGGGGGAATCGGGAGCGCCCGACGGAATAG
>DATAQH010000276.1:0-11393 GCA_036264815.1 Candidatus Cybelea sp. | reverse complement strand
CATGCCCTTGGTCGTGTCCGGCTGATTCATCGACGAAATGTAACCTTGGCCCGCGTGCTGCAGATCGGCCATCTGCTGCGTGTCGACAAAGCCGCTGATGATGTCCAGCGATGCATTCTGCGCGGCGAGTGCCTTGAGAAGCCTCTGGCGAATCTCTTTGAGCCGTTTGTCGTCCTCGGGCAGGCCGCTCCCGTTCATCAGCTCGGGGGTATCGAGGGCCGTCTGGATCGCGATGATGTTGTTGGCGATCGGCCGCACGAGATTCTCGAGGCCGAGCAGCGCCATATTCTGCGGGCCGTTCGAACCCGGGTCGGCGCCGGGCCCGTTTTGGCTGCCGCCGCTCGCGCTGGGATCGTTCCCGTAGAGCGCCGCCCTGTTGTACGCCTTGAAGAGATCCGGACTCTTTTTGATGTTCGAGTCGTTTTGCATCATCATGCCGATCGCCGGCTTGATCCGCTGGCTCAATTCGCTGCACAGCGGGCGAGTAATGACGTGGTAAATCTGAGGCGGCGGCGAGGGGCTCGCCGCAGTCGTCACGGCCGCAATTACGAACGCAACCTGCAGCATCTCAAAGGCTCTCTTTACGTGCGGCCGCTACGTCCCCTTCTGCGCGCCTGCGTAGAAAATAACCTTAAAAATCGCTTGGAGAACGGTCGTCAGTGCGTTGGGATTGCCGTACGCCATGTAGATTTCGCTGCTGCGCAAGCGCAGATGGTAGGCAACGGACACGTTCGAACAGCGTCCCATGCAGTTACCGCCGCCGTTGGGAATCGGGGGGTAGCCGATCACTTGGCGCAGACCGATCGCGAGCGAAGAATTGTAGCCGAGCTGGTACGCATAGCTCAGGCTTTCGAACCACTGGATGTTGTTTTGCAGCGGCGCCGGCTGCCACTGCGCCGTGTCGTCGAGCGCCAGGGTCAGCGCGCCGCGGTTGCCGACGCGAATCGTCGTGCTGCGAAACCACGTGTCGAGCCGGCCGTCGCCGTAACGCCCGGTGTTGTAGCTGATCGTCGTCGGATTCGACGAGGTTCCGTGGTACGGGAACTGCCCCGGATTGTTTGTCTGCAAACCGCTGTCGTAGGTAAACGCAAAGCCGCCGTTTTGCGTGATCGGCGTTAGGACGTCGCCGAAGCGCCAGTAGTTCGATCCGGTAAAGAGCTGCAGATCGAGCGCATGTTTTGTCAATATGTCCACGAGGAACTGGTTGTCGCTCTGCGCGCTGCCCATCGTCGGACCCTGATAACGATCCACGTATCCCGACGCGCCGATCGAGACCAGCTTGCTGTCGCCGCTCAAATCGAAGATCTTGGCGGCGTAGAGCGCGTACCCCGCGACGCCGGGGTGCGAGATGAACCCGTCGACGGGATTGTAGTACTGGCCGATCTTACGCGTCGCCGCGAAGAAACCAAAGGTCTGATTCGACCATCCGCCGCCGAAGTCGTAGTACTGCGCCTGGTTACCCTCGAGCACGTTGCTCCCACTGTCGTCGCCGTAGTTGAAGTAGCCGCTAATGTGCTTGAGATCCGAGTAATACATACCGGTCTCGGTGACGTAGTCGTTGAGGCCCGTGAGGTTCGCCGCCACGCGCTCGACGCTCGCGCCCCAGCGCGTATCGGGCGAGGTATAGTCCACCGCGCTCGCCAGGTCGTTGCGGCCGTCGCCGATCGAGTCGAAGGTCGCAAACCCGATCGGTCCCGCCTTCCCCTCGACGGCGTACCCTTCTCGGGGCGTCGGAATCGCGGGGGTGTAGAGCGCCTGCACGTTCGGGCACGCATCGCAGTTAAACTGATTGTAAAAATTTGCCGCCTGCGTAAAGAACGGGCGCACCTCGCTGTAGTAGCGCTGATAGACCGTCGGCGAGATCGATTGCTGATCGAGCTCCACGTTGGAGTAATCCGGGTGAAAGGTCGAGTAAAACGAGGCCGTCGGCGTGATCGGAATCGAGAGATCGGCGCCAACGCGCGAGGTGGATCCGCCGATGGTCTTGCTGGCCGCTTCCCCCAGCGCGTACAGCGCCGCGCGCGGCTTTGGGCGCGAAAAGGCGATGCCGGTGAGCTTCGGAACCTCGATCGAACCGGCGTGCGCGTAGTCGGCGTTCCCGTAAGAATCCGGCGTCATCTGCACCTTATCGTACGACCACACCTGCTGCTCGCCCGTCGAGCGCACGTACCTGACGAACTGCGCGTGCCAGTCGCCGCCGTGCGCGTTGCGCAGTACCTCAAACGGAATGCGCATCGTCACGGTATACCCGGCGGCGGTCGTCGTGCCGGCCGATTCCCAGTTCGGCGAATACCCGGTATTCTCCGAGGAGAACTCGTAGTGCGTGCCGTTGGGCGTCGCGTAGAACTGGTAGAAGTAGCCGCTGATGCCGTTGGGCCACAGGTCGATCCAAACTTCGTCATCGTTGCCCTGCCCGACGTCGTTGGTGTGCTGCTCGGCGGCCACCGGCTCGTGCTGGATCGCGTCGAAGCGAACGTAGAGCGCTTTCCCGTCGGTCGTTAGGTACGCCGTCGTCGGCTCGCTGGCCGGCTTCGACTTCACTGGGTTCCACGGAAGCGTCAAGCTCGTCGCCTGCGACCAGGTGCTGCTGGGCGCCTTGGGATCGAGCGGCGGATCCGTCGCCTGCGCGACCGTAAGCTGGGGATAGGCAAGCACGCGTGCCGTCAATGCCGCGGCCAGCGCGAGGCCGAGGCCCAGCGCCCGCAAGCCGCGTCTCATTGCAAGATCGCTCCACTTAGGTCGGAACGCGCGCCCGCCCGCAGCGTCGCCGCATCGACCGGCCGGCAGGTGCGCGACGAGTGGCTCTCACAGTAGAGGGCGCCGCGAAAGTCCGCGCCCGCAACGTCGGCCCCGCGTAGATCGACGCAATGCACGCGTCCGTTGCTCGAGTCGCCGCCCGAGCCGTCGTCATCGCGCGTGCAGATTTTTGCGTTGCGAAAATCGGCGCCGCGAAGATCGGCGTTCGCCAGATCGACGCCCTCGAGCTCGGCCCCGGTGAAGCGCGCCCGCGCGGCGCGTGCGCCGCTCAGATCGGCGCCGACGACCGCGATGCCGGAGAGATCGAACCCCGCGATGTCGGCGCCCTGCGCGTCGCAGCCCGTGCACTTCTGCAGCAGCCCGCGAGCGTCGGCGCTCCCGAGCCCGTTGAGCACGCCGCGCAGGTTAATACCGGTCAAAACCGCGCCGGTAAAGAGCGCGCCGCTCAGTTGCGCGCCGTCCAAATCGACGCCGGTCAGCCGGGTATTTTGAAGGTTTGCGCCACGCAGGTCGGCGTGCGAGAAATCGACGCCGACGAGCTTCGCGCCGCGCAGGTCTGCATTGCGCAGATTCGCTCCCGAGAGATCGACGCCGACGTAGGCGACGTTGCGCAGATCGGCGCCGTGCAGGTCGCGGGCGCCGAAGTCGCATCCCGTGCACTTGGCCGGTACGCCGCCGGCTGCAACGGCGGTGCCGGTGCCGATCGAGAGCAGTGAAAGTAGCGCTGCCAATAAGTAGTTCACGATGCTTTGCTCCTTATAGAACCCGGCCGAAGGGCGCAGGAAACCAGGCCTCGGCCGCGAGGCATTTCTTATGCTAGAGTTGGTTACGAGGTCGTTAGGTTATCGCGGCGTGTTTTGCTTTGTGAAATCCATTCCGACGAGTTTGGCTCGCGAGAAGTCGACGCGCGAGAGGTCGACGCCGGAGAGATCGCAACTGTTGAGCGTTGCGCCGTTGAAGTTCGCGCCGTCCAAACGCGCGTGGCTAAAGTCCGCAGCGACGAGTTCGGCACCGGAGAAATTCGCGTTCCGCAGATCGGCGCGCGAGAAATCGTCGCCGCTCAGCCGGACGCCGCTTAGATCGGCGCCCGACAGGTTGGCGCGGGTGAAGTCGCAGCCTTTGCAGCTGTTAAGAATGCTGCGCAGCGTTGCCGACGGAAGCGAGGCGTTCTTGAACTGGCACCCGGTCATCGTCGCGCCGGTAAAGTCTGCCCCCGTCAGGTTGGCGTTCGCGAAGTCGCAGCCGGTGAGGCGCGCGTGCCGGAACGAGGCGCCGCTGAGGTTCGCACTCGAGAAATCGACGCCGCTGAGGTCGCTGCCGGAGAGGTCCGCGCCTCGCAAGTTTGCGCTGCTGAAATCGGTGCCGGTATAGTGCGCGCCGCGCAGGTCGCGTCCGGCCCAGTTGACCCCGCGAAAGTCGCAGCCGACGCACGACTTTCCGCTGCTGCTCTGCGCGAGCCGGTGCGTTGCACCCGTGCCGTTCAAGCTCTTCGCGATCGCGTTAGCGGCTGGCACATCGATGCCGGCCAGCTTCATGCTGTCGGCGATGCTCTTGCTCGCGATATCCATACCCTTGTCGATCGCCTTGGCCGTGCCACTTGCGATCGCGCCCGTGCTCGCGGCCGGCGCGATCTTGCTCGCCGCGGCATTACTGGGCGGCAGCGGTTTGGCGGCCGGCGGGAGCGGAGCAGCCGGAAGGCTCGACGGGCGGCTCTGCGCTGCCGGTTCGCGCACGATCACGGTCCTGGTAATAACTTGCGGTTTGCTCGACGCGGCGGCTTTGGCAACGGTCGCGTGAAGCGCCGCGGTTGCCGGTTTAGCCGGCTGCGCGGGTTGGTAGGCGGGTGCCGCAACCGATGGCGCGACGAAGGCGATCAGCAGCGCGAGCGCGCCGACCGAGGCTATCGCGGCCGCCGCGGGACCGATCGCGAGGTTCGTCGCGATGTCGCGGCCCGTGCCGAGCAGCCGTTCGATGCGCAGAGAAATCTGTTTGCGCGTGGTGAAGACGCCCGGCGCCGGCATCGGGTGATGCGGCCACGCCGCAGTCTCAGCCATCTTCGTCAGACAGAGTGCGTACGGGCGCACGGCGTGTACCGAGGAGAGCACCCAGTCGTCGCACGCAACTTCACGTTCGAGCTCGAGCTGCTGGGCGACGAACAGTGCGGCCGGATTCCAGCCGAGCGCGGCGACGATCAGCCGCTGCAAGCAGTTGCTCCAGTCGTCGGCACGGCGGAGATGGGCGAGTTCGTGCAAGCTGATCTGCTCGACTTCCTGCGGCGAGAGCCGGTCGAGCAGCGCTTGCGGAATCAAGATCATGGCATCGAAGAGCCCGACCGCGACCGGGACGTCGATCGCTTCGCTGACGCACAGGCGTACCGGCCGGCGCCCCTTGTTCGCATCGATCCACTGCGGCATCGAATCGCGGTACTCGATCGGTAGCGGCAGAGCGTCGCGCTTGAGTTGCTCGAGGCGCAGCAAGCCGATCAAAAGTCCAACGAGCGCGTATGCCGCCAGCAATACCCACGCCGCGAATACGGCGATTCCAACCGGCAGCGGCAGCGTGACGCGCAGGCGCGCCGGCGCCCCCGGCAGGACGCGCGCCAAACTCGGCGTCCGCGCGGCCGGCGGGATCGAGTGTTGGATCGGGCGGCTCGGGTTGACGGCGACGCGTTCGTCCGTGATATTGACGCTCGTGTCGTGCCCCGCGTCGCCGGCTGTCGTCAGGACCGGTTGCGCCGGGCTGAAGAACGCGAGCGTCGTCGCGACGGGGACGACGAGCGCCGCCACCAACGTGGCGCTCCAGACGACGTAGCGCGTCGCCGCATTGATGCTCGGCCACGCCCGGAGCAGCAGCCAGACGCAGAGCACGAGCAAGGCGTCCTGCCAAAGCGCGTTGAGTACGGTCGCAGCGACGACGATCATGAGCCGTTCTCCTCGTACTGTTCGATGAGCGCCTTGAGCCGGCTGAGTTCGTCGTTCGATGGCCGTTCGTTGGCGATGAGCTGCAGCGCGAGCGAGCTCGCACTATTATCGAAGAAACGTGAAAGCAGATGCCCGACGGCGTTGGTTGCCGCATCTTCGCGCGCAACGAGCGGACGATACATGAAGGCACGCCCGGCCTCGTCGTGATCGACGTACCCTTTGCGTTCGAGAATGCGCATCGTCGTGAGCACGCTGTTGTAGGCCAGGGGCGGAGGCGGCAATGCGGCAGTGACTTCCGCGACGGTGGCACGGCCTCGCTCCCACAGGACTTCCATCAGCCGCAGCTCGGCCTCGGTCAGGGTGTTCGAACGTCGTCGTGCCATGCGTGCTTTCTGTATGGTGTGAGGTTGGGAATGTTTCTACTAAATCCTTAGTTGAATAGTACTGCGCCGGCCGGGACCTGTCAACTAAGAAATTAGTATTAGAAGCAGGGGAGCCTATCCGCCTTGGGGGCCGGCGTTGGGGGAAAGCGGATATGCTCTGCCAATAAGGGAGGGCTATGCCAACGGCCCGCGTCCTCTTCACCTTTTTAGCGGTCGGGTTTCTCGCTGCGTGCGGTAAGGGTACCCCCGTCACGAGCGGCACCCCGACGCCTCCGCCGACCCCGCCCCCGACCGTCAGCGCCCAATACCCCATTCCAACGGCCTCGAGCCAGCCGATGGGCATCGCCCTCGGGAGCGACGGCAACATCTGGATCACCGAGTTTGCAAAGGCCAAGGTCGCCCAGCTGATCTCCAACGGCTCGATCTCGGAGAACGTTACCCCGACGCGCAAGTCCGAACCGTACGGAATGGCGTCGGGCCCCGGCCCCAACGTCAACGTCTGGTTCGCCGAGAGCGCGGCGGGCAAGGTCGGTCAGATCACGACGACCGGGCCGCCATATACCGAGTACGCCTTCCCGGTCCCCAATACGAAGCCGACCAACATCACGCTTGGCGCCGACGGCAACATGTGGGTGACCGATCCCGGGACGAACTCCGTCTGGCGCATCCAGCAACTGAAGAAAAAGCCGTTCGTGAAGTTCACGCAGTTTGCGTTGACGGGCGCCGCAAAGCCGATGGCGATCACCAACGGCCCGGATAGCGCGATTTGGTTTACCGAGCCGGGAACCAATAAGATCGGCCGGCTCCCGACAAGCGGCTATCCTTTGACCGAGTACCCGGTTCCGACGAAATTTTCCGATCCGACCGGCATCTGCGCCGGGAGCGACAACTCGGTCTGGTTCGTCGAGATGAAGGGCCGCAACATCGCACGGCTTCAGCTCAACGGCTCGGTTACCGAATATCCGTTGACCAACTCGAACACGCCGAACCAAGTGCTGCAGGGTGTCGACGGTAACTTCTACTTTACGGATACGGCCGGAAACCGCATCGGCCAATTCATGACGCGTTCGCATCACGTCGCGTATTTTTCGATTCCGACCAAAAACTCCGAGCCGACGGCGATGACGCTCGGCCTCGACAATCAGATATATCTCGTCGAGACCGCCGGGAACAAGATCGCGCAGTTCAGGTACTTCGCGGTATAGCTTCCAGCTCGCCGGGCTCCAGCTCGGCGAGTTTGCTCATTCCGCCGCTCCCGAGCAACAGGTACCGCTTCCCGACGCGGATCGTGTGGATCGCGGCATTCGGCGCGAGCATCGTGCTCTCGATCACTTCGACGTGGCGCTGCACCCCGCGCAAAAAGAAGGTGCCGCGGCGCAGCAATCGTGCGAGCGCGTAGACCCCTCCCAGCACCGCAGCGAGAACTGCCAGCTTGATCGCATACGCCGCCCAAAAGCTTGCCGGCACGCGCTAGCGGCCGTAGATCTTCTGCTTGTACTCCACGACCTTCGCCTCGATCTCGTGCAGCCGCTCGCGAACGAGGACGGCATTTCCGGTCGTCAGAGTAATCACGCTCTTTCCGTTCTCTTCGACCGTCTCGATCAAGTCGCAGTTCAGCAACACCGGCTGCCCATTCTCTCTCGTTAGCGTAATCATCGTATCGCGCCATCCCAAGCACGGCACTTCCCCGTGTCATCCTGAGCAAGCTTCCCCGTGTCATCCTGAGCTTGTCGAAGGGCGTGCAAACGAGAATTCGCCTCATCGATCTCCATTTCGTCCCGCCTCGCCTCCTCCGCGCGAAACTCGCGCAAGCGCCGTTCCCGCAGCTTTTCGACGGCCAAACGCTCGCGATGCGCCGACGTAAGCTCCGCCAGCGCCAAGGAAGCGTCGCAACCCCAACGGGCGACGCGCTCGCTCTGCCCCTCGATTGCCTCGGCGAGAAAGCGCAGCCGTGCATCGTAAAACCGAACGCCCCCGCCGGCAAACTCACCGGAGAGCGCGCAACCGTACAACGCAATCCCCGCCTGGCGCAGCGAGCCGTTCAAACGCGCCATCTCACGCAAGGCTTCTTCGCGCGCTCGTTTCGCTCGGGCGAACGCCTGGCGATTGCACTCTTCTCGACGTCGCCGCTCTTCGAGCAGCGGCTGCAACGAAAATACAAACCGCGCCGCCATCTACCCAGAGAGTTCCCGCGGCATCCCGCTAGCGAGCCAGCTGCGAGCGTTCTCGCCCGACCGAAACCAGCTCGATCGGAACGGCGAGCACCTCGCCGAGCCGCGCGACGTAGGCACGCGCCGCCTCCGGAAGCTTCGCGATTCGCCGGCACTCACCGAGCGGCTCGCTCCACCCGGGCATTTCCTCGACGTCGACCTGCACGTCTACCCGGTCGGCGGCGCCGAATCCAACGCTCTTGCCGCCGGCGCGATAGCCGGTCACGATGCCGACGCGATCGAGCCCCGACAACACGTCGAGTTTCGTCACGATCGCACCGTCGAGCCCATTGAGCCCGACGGCGTAGCGCGCCGCGACCGCGTCGAACCAGCCGCAGCGCCGCGGGCGGCCGGTCACCGTTCCGAATTCTCCGCCTTGGCGTCGCAAACGTTCGCCGCGTTCGTCGGTAAGTTCCGACGGCATCGGGCCCGCACCCACCCGCGTACAGTACGCCTTAAAAACGCCGCTCACGCGCCCGATCGCACTCGGGCCGATGCCTAACCCAGTGCAGGCGCCCCCCGCGATCGTGTGCGAGCTCGTGACGTACGGATACGTCCCGTACGTGACGTCGAGCAGCGAGCCCTGGGCGCCCTCCAGCAGCACGCGCTTGTTCGAGCGCAAGCGCTCCTGCAGGTACGCGACACCGTCGACGACGTGTTCGCTCAGCCGCCGTGCGGCCTCGATCCCCGCAGCGTCGCCCGCGTCGCGCGGCTGCGCGCCGCGGATGACGTCGGCAAAGCGAATGCCGGTGCGCGCCACCCGATCGACGTAGGCCGGCCCGATGCCGCGCCCCGTCGTGCCGATCGCGCCGGTTCCGCGCTCGCGCTCGGCGGCCGCGTCGCGCTCGATGTGCGAGGGTAAGACGACGTGAGCGCGATCGGAAATCGAGATGCGCGACGTATCGACCCCGATCGCCGCTAAACTCTCGAGCTCGCCCAACAGCGTGGCGGGATTGACGACCGTTCCGCCGCCGATGAACAGCTCGACGTGTTCGTGCAGGACGCCGGACGGCACGATGCGCAGCGCCAGCTCTTGCTCGCCGGCGACGATCGAGTGCCCGGCGTTATCGCCGCCGCCGAACCGCGCGACGACGTCGTAATCGGCTGCGTAAAGGTCGACGATGCGGCCCTTGCCCTCGTCCCCCCACTGACACCCGAGAATAATGTCGGCTTTGGAGGTCACCCTATTCGGTGCGGAACTCCAGATCCACGGTATCGCCCATCGGAATCGCGGGCACGCCCTGAAGCTGCGTCATCACGAACTCGGAAAAGAGGGCGTTGGGCCACCCGAAGTTGCGCCGCGTGTACTGCTGCGGATTGTCGGGATTGAACGACTCGTGCAGCAGATGATCGCCGGGATCGCTTGCGAGAAGCTGCGTGAGGACGTCCTGCTTTTCGGTGCCCGACGTCGTCGTCATCCCCTGGATGATCAGCGCGAGGGGCCAGATCCAGTGGTCCGGCGTGTGGTAGCTGCCGATGCCGCGCGCGACGTGCCCTTGGTAGAACGACGGGTTATCCTGCGAGAGCAAGAACCGCCGCGTGTTCTCGTAGTAGCGGTCATTGGCGATCGTGTAGCCGAAGTACGGGGCTGCCAGCAGGCTCGGAATGTTCGCGTCGTCGGTGAGGATCGCGTGGCCCAGCCCGTCGACTTCATAGGCGTAGATGTAGCCGTACTTGGGCACGAGCACGAGGCCGTAGGTCTGAATTCCGCGCTGCACCTCGTCGCGCAGCGCCTTGGCCTCACGCGCTTTGACGACGTTGTGGTAGACGTTGAGCTCGATATCGGACATGTCGCCGAGCGCGACGACCGCGAACATCTCAGAGGGGATGAGGAAGTTGTAGTAGCACGCGTCGTCGGAGGGCCGGAAGCCCGTCCAAATCATCCCGGTGTAGCCGGTTGGACGCCCGGCGCCGTCCGCCGGCAGCTCTTTATGCGTGTAGCGCGAGTTGCGCGGGTGGTTCTGCTCGCGCTGCATCGTGGAGAGCACGTCGTCGAGCATGTTCGAGAAATCGCCGTTAAAGATCGACGCGTCGCCGGTCGTCTTCCAGTAGCTCCAGGCGAAGGCCGTCGGATAGGCGAGCGAGTCGAGCTCGAACTTCTGCTCCCAGACGCGGTAGTCTAACGTGTAGGCGTTGGCATACGGGTCCAGCTGCACGTACTTGACCATCCGCGCGATGATCGCGCGCAGTAAGCTGCGAACGTCGCCGTCACCCTTGGCGAAATACAGATACGGACGCGCCTGCGCGCTCGCGTCGCGCAGCCACTCGGCGGGGATGTCCCCGGTCTCGATATAGGCCGTGCCGTCGGGCGCGTACTCCGCGAGCCGGCTCGTGTCCAGCAGCGCCGCGCGGAACATGTCTTGCAAGTGGCCGTTGGGACTGCGATAATCCGCTGCCGCTTTTTCGATCGAGCGCAACTCGAGCGCAAGCAGCCGGCCCGGAAACAAAAGAGTGGCCGCGACACAAAGCAGCGCGGCCATCGCGAATCGCTGGAAACCTTTACCCATTTACGCGGGCCACGTTCCGTGTGCATACAATGCGGGCAACTCCCGATAGCGTCCTAGATAATCGAGGCCGTAACCCACGACGAATACGTCGGGGACTTCGAACCCCCTGTACTTAATTTCTATATCGGCAATCCGGCGGTGCGGCCTATCGAGCAGCGCGCAGACCGCCAGAGAGGCCGGCTCCCGGGCGAGGAGGGTCTTGACGACACAATGCAGGGTCATACCCGTATCAACGGTGTCGTCGACCAAAATGATGTGGCGACCCTGGATAGGGATTGCCAGGTCCTTTTCCAAGACGACCCCTTGGCCGTCCCCATACTTACTGAGCGCAATGACGTCAAGCTGGCAGGGGATCGTAACCGCCCGGATGAGGTCGGAGAGGAAGGGTGCCGCCGCGGTGAGCAGGCCGACCAAGACGGGAAGCTTGCCCGCGTAGTCCTCCGAGAGAGCGGCTCCAAGCTGCGCGACCCGTCCGGCGATCGATCGTGAATCAAAGAGGGTCTCGCCGATCATGACGCCCGCTTCATCGAACGGGAAAAGACGCGTTCGATGTCGCGGCGGGTGAACAGCTTGACGTTGATGCGCGGATGGTGGGCTCGCAGTAAGCGAACCTTG
>DATAQH010000239.1:0-7798 GCA_036264815.1 Candidatus Cybelea sp. | reverse complement strand
CCCGACTCGACCGATTATCTTTGCGCCGCCGTCGTGCTCTCGTGGAGCTCCGAGCCGGTAGCGGTATTCGACCTCCTCCGCGAGGCATACGACCGTGCAGTCGACGAGAAGCGCTTTCATTTCGCCGCCGGCGCGCGCGAGCGCCTGGCGCATCACGCCGTCCTTTTCGGCGAGGTCGACGTCGCAAAGGCCGCGCTCGAAGATGCGATGCGCCTCGCGGGCGCGCACCGTCTCCTGCGGTGGCAGCTTCGAGCCGCGGCTGCGGCGGCGCGCCTTGCGCTCGATATCGGCGAACTCGAACGGGCAATTCAGTTTGTCGCCCGGGCCCGCGCGTACGCGCGCTGGCCCGAGGATCTTGCTTTGCTGGCCGCAGCCGGCGCCGGCGCCGCCGTTGCTTCCGGCGACCAAACGTCGCTGCGGGAGTGGACCTCCTCGGAGATTGCCGGCGTCGCGCTTCGCTCGAGCGTCCGCGAAAGCGCGATCGCCGCTACCGTCGCGCTGCTCGCACCGATCGAAACGAGCCCCGACCCGATGGCCGCGATCGCGCTGCGCCGTTGCGTCTTGGCCAGCCGAGGAACGACCGGCGCGGTCGAGTTGCTCTCGCTTACGGCCCGTTTCGGAGACCTGGAGGATGCACGCCTCGCGGCCGACGCTCTCGGCGCGTTCGCTGCGCCGAGCCGCAGGTATTTGAAGGCTCACGCGTTGCTCGCGCGAGCCCACGTGCTCTTCCGGTCCGGCGAACGCGGTGCGGGCATCGACCACGCGGGCGACGCCGCACGCGCCTTCAACGCGATCGGCCTACGACGCTGGATGAACGAAGCGATGCTCCTGCTCGTCAGACAAGAGGACGAGAACTACCCGCGGCGGCGACGCGGACGCCCGCTCGGCTCCGCGCTAACCAGCCGCGAGCAGCAGGTAGCGCATCTTATCCGGCGGGGGGCGCGCAATCGCGAGGTCGCGGCGGCGCTGCAGATCAGCGAACATACCGTCGAGCGCCACGTGAGCTCGATACTCGGCCGTCTCGGCTTGCGTTCTCGCTGGCAAATCGTCGACCCCAAAAGCGCCGCGGAACATTAACTTTAGCTCAACGTGCCTTAACGATACCCGCGACTTCCGGGATGCGACCCCGATTTGACTTCCCCTAGCATCGGGTGGTGAAGCTCTCGGCGAGCTTAACGCCTCTCTCGTTGCTTCTGGGAGTAGAGTTTGTTCAAAAACCTCCTACGCGTAAAGAAGCGCGTGCTGTTCTTCGGTTTTTTAAGCATGGCCGCGCCGGCCGCCACCGCCCTCGCCGAGACCGCTGGAATCGTTTCGGGCACCGTCACCGACGACCGCACTCGCGCCCCCATTGCGGGCGTTGCGGTCGTCGCGAAGTCGCCCAGCGCAACGTATCGTACGACCACCGACGCAAAGGGTCAGTACCGCTTTTTGAGCGTGCTGCCCGACAACTACGCGATCTCGTTTGCCAAAAGCGGGTACGCGTCGTATTCGACGATCGTCGTCGTGGTCAACGGCTCGCTGCAGACGGTCAACGCGCCGATCTCGCGGACGCTCAAGATCATCGCTTCGACGCACGCGCGCTCTCCGGGGAGTGCCTTCCAGCGCGGGATGACGATCGACACCTACACCGTTACCGGCTCGCAGATCGACATGGTTCAGGGTAAAGCGTTCAACACCAACGAGAACCAGCTGCTGCGCAGCATTCCCAGCGTCACGATCGACAAGAGCGGGACGGTCTCGATTCGCGGCGGCTTCGCGTTCGAAGCGGCCTACGAGTTCGAAGGGATCGACTACACGACGCCCTCGGCAAACCTGCAGAACACGCTCCAGAACATCTCCAATTTCGGCTTGCTCAACGGCGTCGGCAGCGTGCAGCTGATACCGGGCGGCGGCGATGCGACCCACGGCGATACCGGAACGGGCCTCGTCCTCTTCACCGCTAAGCACGGCACCTACCCGAGCTACTTTCACGTCGACGCCGAAGCGCAGATGTTTCCGTACCTTCACCAGCTGGGCCTCGAGTGGGGCTGGGCCGATCCCTCGCAGCGCTTTTCGAACTATGCGGGCTTCATCGCGGAGCGCAAGGCCTTTCAGTACGGTATCCCCGGCACGGCGGCCAACACGCTGGGAACGCTCGGCACCAACGCCGCGACCTTGGGCAGCACGATCGATCCCAACCTGGTCTATTATTCGCCTTCCTACCTCTCGTCGAACGACTTCGTCGACAACGCGATCTACCGCTTCGGAAAAAACAACAGCCAGCGGGTGCAGTTCTTCATTCAGGATCAGGCGATCACGCAGACGCTCGACTACGGCGGATTTGCGTTTCTGCCGTACATCTCAGGCGGCACGACCGCGGGGCGGTGCGCGCCGTATCCGGTCAACGGCCCCGGCGGCGCGGTCAATACCAAGCCGCAGAACTTTGCCTGCGACTCACTGATCCCGCTCTTCCCCGGTCAGCCGAACACCTACGCCTTCGTCTCGAATCCCGATACCCTCAAGAGCCCGTTTCTGGCCTATAAGTTCGAGTACGGCGCGCAGCTGGGTTCGACGACGGCGGTGACGGCGCGCTACTTCCGAACCTTCGAGCAGCAATCGCAGGACATGCCCGCGCAAGGGATCTTTGCCGATCCGTACGGCGGCACGCGAACCGCCGGGCAGATCGACTTCACGACGCAGCTGGGCGAAAAGAACCTGTTCAGGTACGGCGCGATCTATCAATGGGTCGTCCCGTACGGCAACCGCTACGATTTCACGTCGTACAGCGCTTTTACGACGCCGTCGTTCGTGGTCACCTATCCGATCACGCACCCGAATCAGCCCCTGCCGCTGCCCTACACGTATACGGGACTGCTCCCCAACAATAACCCGTCAACGCAGCAAGGCATGGAACAGGATTTCTTCTCGCCATCGTTTTGCAGCCAGGTCGGCCTGCACTCGAACTGCGGCTACCTGAGCTCGTACTTTCCCGGCGGCGTGCGCTTTCCGTTCGAGGAAGACGTTTCGACCGTCGGCCAGCAGCAGTACGGCGCCTACCTTCAAGACAGCATCGACCTCAGCAACAAATGGAAGACTGAGGCCGGCCTGCGCCTCGACGGCTACAACTTTCAGATTCCAACGCAAGTCGGGGCGCCGGCGTCGATTCCCGCCGTCGAGCATCAACGTCTCTACGAGCCGCACTTCGACATCTCGTACGCTCCCGACAATCGCGACACAATTCGCCTGGGCTTCGGGCACACGCTCTCGATGCCGATTCCCAGCCTGCTCGGTGCCGACGTAAGCCGCGCGCCCTATGCAGCGTTCGAGCGGATTCCCTCCTACGACAACTCGACCGGAAAAGCCGCGGTCTACTGCGGTCCGCTCGCTAATCAGCTTTGCGGCAGCTACGCCGACCAACTCTACTGGCTGACCCGCGACTACCGTTACGGCAGCTCGACGCTGGAAGCGCCGCTCGTCGGCGCGACCTTCACGAACTTCGACCTCTCCTGGGCGCACGAATTTCGCGACGGCGCGGCGATCAAGCTTACGCCCTTCTATCGGCGCGGTTACAACGTCATCGAGCAGACGGCGCAGATCATCGGCTACAACTATCAGACCGGCTCGCCCGTCTTCGGCGACGTTGCGTATTCGAATCTCGGCATCCAGAAAGCGACGGGCATCGAGGCGCTGTACAACCGCGACGTAGCGGTCGGTATCTCGATGCAGATCGGCGCGACCTACATCAGCCAGTTCGGCAACGAGCCGCCGGGGACGTTCCTGCAGCCGGCCGCACTCGCCCTTGGTACGGTCTATCGCTCACCCGACCTCTCGCCGTTTCAGATGAACGCCGCATTCGACTACAAGAGCGCACACGGGTGGCGAATCGATCCGGTGATCGGCTTCAACGTCGGCTACCCGTACGGGCAGGGTTACTACACGGCGGTCTACTGCAACGGAACTCCCGTCATCGTGCCCTCGTCGAGTCTCTCCGTGATCTACACTCAGACGCCGGGGTACATCGATCCGCTCGATCCCGGTACGTGCACGAAGCCGAACATCGCGGCGACCCGCGGCATTCACGAACCGGGCCTCGCCGGCGGACTGCTCACGGCGCCGCGGGTCGACGTCGACCTCACCGTTGAGTACCGCCCGCCGACCCAGATGAAAGTGCTCAACCAGTCCGTCTTTGGGCTGCAGGTCGTCAACCTCTTCAATCAGCTCTACAACGTTCCGGTTTACAACGGCTGTTACGGCGCGCCGGTGAGCACCGGCTTGGCGAGCGGTAACGCGCCCTGCACCTATTCGACGGCGCCGTACGCGCCGCCCGACGTTGCGGCGCACAGCTCGTCGCCGTACTTGACGTATCCCAATCTTCCGCCGATCTCGTTTCGCTTTTACTACCAGGTGAGGATATGACCCGATCGTTTTGCGCGCTCCTTCGTTTCGCTGCCGCGGCGCTCGCCGCGGCATTGCTCGGCGGCTGCGGAAACGGGGGTGCCTCCGAACCCCTGCAAACCTCGGTTGATCCGGCTGCGAACTCGAAGCTGCAGTTTGCCGTGGGCGTCGCAACGCTAGCATCGGCCAACGGATCCAAGGTCAGCTTCGGACTGAACGAAGTCGAGACGCTGCGTCAATCCAACGGCCTCTCGGGAACGCTCTACAACATTCCGATGATCATCGGGCCGACCACCTTCGACGTTCTGAACTCGACGCAGACCGGCGGCCAAGTGCTCGGCGCCGGCAGCGATCTGGGAACCAACCACATCACCTGGGGCACGCTCAATCAATCGCTGTGGACTGGACCGCTGCGCGGGATCAAACAGGCATCGAGCGGCGCATTTGGTTACGGCCTCTGCCCCTGCAACTCCGATTCGGGACCGGTCAACGGAACCTCACCGCTCTATCAGGCCTACAACCTTCCGATCTACGGTAACGACGAAGAGCTGTGGTACGGCGGTCCCCCGGCATTTCCGCAGGCCGGACCAACCCTGATCGCGCTCGGATGGCTCGGGTACTCGCTGGGCTTTACGACGTTCGCGGTGCAGCCGGTGATCGGAACGTATCATCTGTATGCGGCGGTGCCCCCGGCCTTCGACACCCCCGCAAATCCAACACCGAGTCCGAATCCGGCGGGGACTCCGACGCCGCCGCCCGGCATTCTCGCGGCGGGCGCGCAACTGGGCTCGCTCAAAGCGCTGCCGCCCTTCGGCACGCCGGCTTTCGCACCCGACGGCAACGGCGGCGGAAAGATCTCGCTGACGGTTCCGAGCGGTGCGCGCGAAGCGCTCGTCGACGTCTTTGCGCTGCACGGCGGCAACGGCGTGTGCGGCCAGGCGCACTCGTCAGACTCCTACTACACGCTGGTCGCTCGTAAGCCCGGCGTGCAGACGTTGACGCTGGCCGATAATCTCGGGCCGCTGACGCAGTCGGGAGCGAAGACGCCGACGATCTGCCACGGCCAGAGCTACTACGTTTACGCCGCTGCGACCGACTACCCGGCCTACGAGTCGTCCTATCCGCAGAATCTGTCGGAGCTGCCGCAGATCAAGGGACCCAACGGTCAAGCCGACGTCAGCACCTCCGATAAGCTCTTTGGGCTCTATCCGTGAGCCCTTCAAACCGCGTGAGAAGCCGGTTGCGCTCGTTCGGCGCGATCGTTGCACTTGTCGCAACGTCGAGTTGCGGCGGAAACTTCAACACGCCCGACGGTCCGGTCGTCGGAACGCCGGGCCACGGCGGACCGCCGCCGACGAAGCTCGTCGACGTCAAAGTGACCGTAACGATACCGCAGCGCGGCGGCGGCGCACGGCCGAACTATCTCTCGTACAACACGGAGTCGCTCTCGGTCGTGCTCGTCTCCGTCGACGGCAACGGCGTCACCGGCGTCAATCCCACGATCATGAACACGCTGCCGAAGTCGCACGACTGCAAAGCGGGCGCGCAAGAGACGCTGTGCGCGTCGACGGCAAAGGGCTCTCCCGGAGAAGACGTCTTCAGCGTAACGGCCTACGACGGTCCGGCGGCCACCGGCGACGTCCTTTCGGTCGGCACGATCGAAGCGAAAATCTCGGGCGATAACGGCAACCTCGGAATCAGCAATCGCGTCCCGCTGACGCTCGGCGGCGTCATTGCATCGTTGAAGCTCCTGCTCGTTCCAAATAAAGGAAAGCGCGGACAACGGATGACCGCCGCGGTGACCCTTGAGGCGTACGACGCCAGCCGCGCGCTGATCGTGGGTCCGAGCGACTATTCGCAGCCGATCGTGCTCGCCGTGCAAGGCGATATCAATAATGCATTTCGCTTGCACGACGGCGACCGCTCCGGCCCGACGCTCTCGATCGACAAACCAGCCTCGGGGCTCACGCTGACGTACGACGGCAACACGCAAGCCACTTCCGTCTCGGTTGCCGCCGACGTCGACGGTCCGAGTTCGGTCGGCGCGAGCGCGAGCTTCGGCCTAACCGGCAAACAGCCGCCGCCGCCGGTCGGAACGATCTATGCCCTGAATTTCGGCTCGGGCGGCGGTCAAGGCGCGGCGATCACCGAGTACGACGGCAACGCCAAAGGCAACGCGGCTCCGGCACGGACTCTGTCCCTCGACAAGAAGTTGTACGCCGTCAGCCTCGCCGTCGACTCGGCGGGAAACATCTACGTCGGCTACTTCGACAACAGCCTTGGCTACAATCCCGCGACCGGCGCGCCCGATACGGGCAACGAGATCGCAGTCTACGCGCCGGGAGCGAGCGGCAGCGACCAGCCGGAGTCGGTGCTGACCTCGAGTTCGATCACGGCGCTCTTCCCGATCTTCGTGACGTTCGATCCGACGGGCCGTCTCGTAACGTATGGCGCCACCAGCGTCGACAACAATGCCGGCGACGCGGTTCTGATCTACCCCGCCGGAAGTAAGGGACCGGCCACGCCGGAAGATGCCTTCGCATTCAACTCGCCGACGATTCACTATTCCGGGCCGTCGGGTCTGGCGATCGACGCGAACAACAACTTCTACCTCAACGGCACGTTCAAACTGGGATTCGGTAACGCGTACGGCATGTACGCAGCCGCGGCCGCCGATATCGGCAATCCCGGCGCGTCGCCGGCGCGCACCATTCCCTGGGATACGAAGACGAAGCTGAGCCCGGGCGAGACGACCAACGTCGCGCTCAACAAGAGCGGAGAGATCTTCATCGCCAACGTCCTCAAGAACGGGAGCGGCAGCGGCACGACCTGCCAGGCTGCGGTGAACGTCTACGCCGCCGGCGCGCAGAGCGGCAGCACGGACGCTCCGCCGCTTCGCACGTTGACGCTCGACGGTATCAAAGCTGCGGGGTCGGACTGTACGAACACGTTCAATCCGCTGCTCTTCTACTTTCCCGAGATACAGATCTACGGCGGTTCGACGCTCTTTGCAGCCGACGCGTTCAACGACGCGATCGACGAGTTCGCTTCGAGCGGCCAGGGCCTCGTCAAGCCGGCTCTGCGCATCGCCGGTTCTGCGACGCAGCTCGATGGCCCGGTGGCACTCGCCATCACATCAGTTTCCGGATCGGCCAAGGCCCGTCCGGTTACCGGCGCCCGCGCGCCGGAACGAGTCTCTTTCAAGCACCAAGACGCTCGATAAAGGAACAACATCCACATGAGAAAGCTCCTCTTTGCCTTGACGGTAGCGGTACTGCCGGCGCTCGCGCTCAGTGCGTGCAGCGGCAGCAACACCGCTCCCGCTTCGGGCATGTCGGCGCTGCCTAGCGTGGCGCAGCACGGCGGCCGCGTGCATCGCAACGACAGCGGCCCCGGCGATATCCATGCCGGTGGCGCGACCTTC
>DATAQH010000233.1:0-2892 GCA_036264815.1 Candidatus Cybelea sp. | reverse complement strand
GTCACCGAACGCATCACCATCGCCGCGCTCGCGCCAGGATATTGCGACGTGACCGTTACGGTCGGCGGCGAGATCTGCGGGTACTGCGCGATCGGCAGCGTCGGGATCGTTACCAAGCCCGCCAGCAGCACGACGAAACTGAGCACCCCAGCAAAATGCGGGCGCCGTAGGAAGAACTCGATCACGGCGGCGCTGCGCCCGCGGCGACTTCCACTCCGAAACGAGCGTTCGGACGCCGCCTCACCGAATTCCTGGCGCGCCGCGCCTTATGGGTTCGCCGGCTTCTCCCTCACGCGCCAGCCGTACGCATTCCACGTCGGAAGAAATGCGTTTGGTGCAAAGCCCTGCAGGCGCTTGCGGTACGCGTAGACGTATGCGGCGTTGAAGAGGTAGAGAATCGGGACCTGCTCGGCAACGATCCGGGCGATTTGCCGATAGGCTCGCTTGCGCTCTGCACGAGCGGTCGTGGACAAGGCCTCCCGCTCCAAACGATCGACCGAGGCGCTGCACCAGCGCATGTAGTTCGACGGCGCGCCGCAGCGCAAAACCCACGAGTCATCGGGGTCGGCGCCCATGGTCCACGGCACGTACGCCAGGTCGAAGTTGCCGGAGGCCAGCACGCCCGTCTGCGGCAAGAAGAGCTGAGCGTTGCTGACCGATTTGACGATCACGTCGACGCCGCGCTCGCGCAGCGCCGCCGCGACTGCGGTCGCTACCCGGACTCCGGTAGTCGTTTCGACGAACTGCACGTAGACGAGCCGCAGGATCTTTCCGCCGCGCCGGCGCCATCCGTCGGCCGAACGCGGCCAGCCGGCCTGGTCGAAGAGCGGGTCGGCTCGCGCCGGATCGTACGCCGGCTCGCGCACCGACGCGTCGAACGCCCACGAGAAGCGCGGCTGCAGCATGTTCGTAACGGGATAGAGCCCGCGCGTAATCTTTTGTGAAATTGCTTCACGATCGATCGACATCGCAAGCGCCCGGCGTATCCGGGCGTCGTCGAGCGGTGGGTGCGCCGTATTGATCGCCAGACCGGCGACGACGGCCGTCGATACGGTCGTGAAATCTAGAGACGCGTCACCGCGCACGATCGAGAGCTGCGCCGGCGCCAGCAAATTCCAATCGAGCTCGCCAGACTGCAGGAGCAGCAGGTTCGTCGACGGATCGGGCACGCTCCGAACGACTAGCCGAGCAACGGCGGGCTTTCCTCGCCAATAGCGCGGGTTTGCCTCGTATCGCATCCCTTCGCCGCGTCGCCAGGAGACGAAGGTGAACGGGCCGTCTCCAACGCTCGGATCGCCATTGAAGGCCGCACGCGACAGCGGCGATTGCGAACGCAAGATATGCTCTGGGAGGACGAACTGGGGCGAAAAACCGTACGAAAAATAGGAAGTCACCGCGGGCGCCCACGCGCGGCTCAGATGGAACACGACGGAGCGCCGCCCGATCGCATACGCGCGATCGATGAGGTCGTAGCCTTCGTGCGAGCGCACCGGATTTCGGGGGTCCGTAATGGCGTGCAGCGTGAAGAGAACGTCTTTTGCGCTAACCGGCACCCCGTCGCTCCAGCGCACCCCACGCCGAAGCTCGTAGCGAATCGTGCGGCCGTCGGCGGAGAGGCCGCCGTTTTGCGTCGTGGGGATTCGCTCGAGCAGCGCCGGTACCGGTCGCCCCCGCGCGTCGAGGTCGACGAACGGCTCGAAAGCGAGGCGAGCGACCTGCTGCTCGACCGAAGCCGCGTCCGGGCTCGTGAAGAGCGGATTGAGGTTGCGCGGGTCGGCCGCCAAGTCGAAGCGGACCTCTCCCGCGGGTGCCGCGCCGCGTTGGCGAGAGCAACCCACCGGACCGGCCAGCAGGCCCGCCGACAAAGCCAAGGCCCATATGGGGCTTGCGGCGAATGGATTCCTGGTGTTATGCTTGTTCAGCCGACGATTGTTCGGCAAACTGACGACTCCTATCGAATATGATTTCTACCACTGATTCTCTCGACGAACTCGACCTTCGCATCCTTGACGCGTTGCAGCGTAACGCTCGCTCGACCTTTGCCGAGCTGGGAACGATCGTCGGGCTGCGGCCCCCCGCCGTGCACGATCGCGTCAAGCGGCTCGAGCAGCGGGGCTACATTCGCGGTTACGGGGCAAAACTGGATCCGGCTGCGCTCGGCCTCAACCTCACGGCGTTCATCAGCTGCTACACGTCGCCCGATTGCGCGTACGAAGATTTTACGCGCCTCTTGAGCGAGATGCCCGAGGTCTGCGAAGTGCACTCAGTCGCCGGAGAAGAGAGCTTCATCTGCAAAGTGGCAACGCGTTCGACCCAGCATCTCGACGAACTCTTAGCCCGCCTGAAGGCGACCCCGGGAATGGCGCGCACCCGCACGACGATCGTTCTGGGAATGCCCTTCGATCGCGGCGGCGTCACGGTCGTCACGCGATGAAGACCGCACCGCCCTCACGCTGTCACCCGCTGGGAACGCATCGCGTTGTGGAGCCGCCGGGAGTCATGCCGCAGGAAGCGTGGCGGCTCGACAATACGCCTGCGGCAACGCGCAGTGAGATTCTTTGCGACGTCGAGGTCTTGAACATTGACTCGGCCTCGTTCAGGCAAATCGCGCAGGCTTGCGGCCTCGACGCGGGGCGCATCGGCGAGCACATCCTCGAAAACGTCCGGGCGCGCGGCAAGCAGCACAATTCGGTCACCGGCAGCGGCGGCATGTTCGTCGGCCACGTACTCGAGGTCGGCGAAGCGTTGCGCGACAAGATCGACGTGCGCGCCGGCGAGCGGATCGCGTCGCTGGTCTCGCTGTCGTTAACGCCGCTGCATATTGAGTCGATCGTCGACGTCGACGTCAAAACGCACCGCGTCTTTGTGCGCGGCCGCGCCATCCTCTTCGAG
>DATAQH010000215.1:0-10986 GCA_036264815.1 Candidatus Cybelea sp. | reverse complement strand
TGCCTGCTCGAAAGCGTCGAAAGCGGAGGGCGCATCTCGCGCTACTCCTTTATCGGAATCGACTACTGCGACGCCGCGGAGTTCGCTCCCGATGGGGAGCTCTACCTAAGCGTGCGCGAGTTCTTCGCCAAACACCGGATCGAGTCGGAACGCGGCGCGCTCGGCGGAGCGCTTTTGGCCTTCTCGTACGATGCTGCCCGTCCCGACGCGCGACTGCCGGCGAGGACGCCTTCCGACCCGGTGATGCCGGGCGCATTCGTCGCAATTCCAGCGACGTGGCTGATCTTCGATCACTTTACCGACTCGCTCACGATCTGGACGAGCGGGGGCGATGCGCGGCGGCTCGAGCGCCGGATCGACGGCTACGTCGAACGCTTGTTGGCCGCGCGCGCGCTCTTTCCGCAGCCGCTGCGGGCGAGCGGGGCGATCGCGGAGTCGCTCGATCGCGCGCGCTACCTCGAGCTTGCCGCCGGCGTGAAGAACGCGATCTTCGAGGGCGACGTCTATCAGCTGCAGCTGGGCATCCGCTTCAACGCGGCGCTCGACGGCGAGCCGTTCGACCTGTACCGTGCGTTGCGCAGACACAACCCGTCACCCTATATGTTCTACGTCGACACCCAGTTCGGCCAGCTGCTCGGCGCTTCTCCGGAATTTCTGGTTCGGTTGGAAGGGCGCAGAGCGCGTCTGCGTCCGCTCGCCGGGACTCGGACGCGGGGAAGCAACGACGAAGAAGATGCCCGGATTGCGCGCGAGCTGCTCTCGAACGAAAAGGAACGCGCCGAGCACGTGATGCTCGTCGACCTCGGCCGCAACGACCTCGGCTCGGTCTGCGAGTACGGCAGCGTGGGCGTTGACGAGCTTTTGCAAATCGAACGCTACAGCCACGTCATGCACATCGTTTCGAACGTCGTCGGGCGGCTGAGAGCGGACCGCGACGCCCTCGATCTCTTTCGAGCCGGCTTCCCCGCGGGCACGGTGACCGGCACGCCGAAGGTGCGGGCCATGCAGCTCATCGATACGCTGGAGCCGGTAACGCGAGGATTCTACTCCGGGAGCATCGGGCGATGGTCGTTCGGCGGCGACTTCGACTCGTGCATCACGCTGCGAAGCATCCACGTGCAGAACGGGCACGCCTGGTGGCAAGCCTCCGCGGGCATCGTCGCAGATTCCGATCCGGCGGCCGAATACGACGAGGTCCTCCACAAGACTCGTATCGCACGCACCGTGCTGGGGATCGGAGCGTGACGGCGCGCCGAGTGCTCTTCGTCGATAACTACGACAGCTTCAGCTACAACGTCGTGCACCTGCTGGCATCGCGCAACGCGGCCCCCGACGTCGTGCTCAACGACGATCCCAACCTGACGCCGGAACTGCTCGAACGCTACGACGCGCTGGTCGTCGGGCCGGGTCCCGGGCGGCCGGAGCACGCGCCGCGGGCGATGGCTGTGCTGCGCGCGGCGATCGAGCGCAAGATGCCGGTGCTCGGCGTCTGCTTGGGACTGCAGGCGATCGGCGAAGCGCTAGGCGCGACCGTAACGCACGCTCCGCGGCTGATGCACGGCAAAACCTCGGCGATCGAGCACGACGGCAGCGGCGTCTTCGCCGGCCTCCCTTCGCCGCTGGTCGCGACCCGTTATCATTCGCTCTGTCTCGAGCCTTCGACGATTCCCGGCTCGCTGCGCGTCAACGCGCGCAGCGAGGACGGCGTCGTGCAGGGTATCGCACACCGCGACCTGCCCGTCCACGGCGTGCAATTCCACCCCGAATCGGTGCTCAGCGAGAGCGTCGACGCCATCGTCGAAAACTTTTTACGCCACGCGAAGGTGTCGAAGGACGAACGATGAGCGGCTTTCCCCCGTTGCTGCGTCGCTTACTCGGCGGCGAAAATCTCTCGGCCGCGGAGGCGGCTTCGTTCGTCGGCGAAGTGATGGACGGCAACTACACGCCCGCGCAATCCGGAGCATTGCTGACGGCGTTGGCATTCAAAGGCGAGAGCGTCGACGAGATCGTGGGCGCGGCTCGCGCGATGCGCGAGCGCAGCCTGCACGTCGAACACGGCCTGCCAATGGTCGTCGACGTCGTCGGGACCGGCGGCGACCACGCCAATACGCTCAACATCTCCACGATGGCGGCGCTCGTCGTCGCGGCGACGGGGATCCCGGTGGCCAAGCACGGCAATCGCGCTGCCTCGAGCGCTTGCGGGAGCGCCGACGTTCTCGAATCGGCCGGCTTTCCGATCGAAGTCGCGCCGGAGGTCGCGGCGCGGATGCTGCAAGCGTCCGGCTTCACGTTTATGTTCGCTTCGCGCTACCACCCGGCGATGCGCAATGCCGCGGTCATTCGCCGCGAGCTCGGGGTGCGGACAATTTTTAATCTGCTCGGTCCGCTGACGAACCCGGCGAACGCGACGCATCTGGTCGTCGGCGTCGCACGCGAAGAGCTCGTCGAACGACTCGGCCCCGCGCTGCAAGGCCTTGGAGTGGCGCGGGGCGCCGTCGTGCACGGCGGAAGCGGAATCGACGAGGTTGCCGGCGACGCACCGACGACGATCTATTCCTTCGACGAAAACGGCGCGCGGTTGTGGCAGATCGAGCCGGCCGCCTTCGGAATTACCGTCCCGCTGAACACGCCCGTCGGCGGTTCGGTTGAGCTTTGCCGCAACGCCTTCGTCGAGATATTGCACGGAACGGCGAGCGCCGCGGCAGACGTCGTCGCGCTCAACGCGGCCGTGGTGTTGGCAGTCGTCGGCGCCGAGAGCGAGCTGCCCGTGGCATTCGAGCGAGCGCGCGAGGTGCTGCGCAGCGGCGCGGCCTGGCGTACGTTCGAACGTGCGAAGGAGGCCGGTTCGCGTGGCTGACGCCTGGATCAAGTTCTGCGGCTGCACGTCGCTGGCGGACGTGACGATGTCGCGCGAAGCCGGCGCCGACGCGTTCGGAATGATCTTTGCGCCGTCGCCGCGGCGCATCGGCTTCGACGCTGCCGAAGAGATTTCGCGCCGGACGCCCGCCGGAATTTCGCCCGTCGCGGTTTTCGTAAACCCGCAACGCAGCGAGGTCGAGAGCGCCCTCGAGCTTTTTCCGGCCGCGCTGCTGCAGTTTTCGGGCGAAGAAACCCCCGATTTCGTCGGACGGTACGGCGACCGCGCGATCAAGGCGATCCACGTCGACGATCGGGCGATACTCGTCGACGAGCGGTGCGAACGCTATCCCGATGCCCTCGTCCTCTTCGACGCGCGGCACGACGGTATGGCGGGCGGTACCGGACAGACCTTCGACTGGAGCCACATCGTGGCAATCGCCGCCAAACGACGCGTCGTGATCGCCGGCGGCTTATCCGCCGAGAACGTTGCGCAGTGCGTCGAGCGCGCCCATCCGTTCGGCGTCGACGTACGCAACGGAATCGAGACCGGCGGCCGGAAGGATGCTCAGAAAATGCGCGACTTCGTGCGAGCGGTACGCGAGGCGAAGTGAAGCCCGACGCCCGCGGTTACTTCGGCGAATTCGGCGGAAGGTTCGTCCCCGAAGTGTTGATCGGCGCCCTCGAGGAGCTCAATGGCGCCGTGAATGAGGCCTTCGGCGATCCGGCGTTTTGGGACGAGTACCATGCAGTCTTACGCGATTTCGTCGGGCGTCCGTCGCCGATGTATCGCTGCGAGCGTTACGTCGCCGATCTCTGCGCCGTTCCGCTGCTCATGAAACGCGAAGACACCAACCACACGGGCGCGCACAAGATCAACAATACCGTCGGTCAGGCCTTGCTCGCGCGGCGGATGGGCAAGCGCCGGCTGCTCGCGGAGACGGGGGCCGGCCAGCACGGCGTCGCGACTGCGACGGTCGGCGCGAAGTTCGGCCTGCCCGTAGAGGTCTATATGGGCGCCCGCGATGTGGAGCGCCAAGCGCTCAACGTATACGTTATGCGGCTGCTCGGCGCGACCGTGCATTCGGTGGAGAGCGGAACGCAGACGCTCAAGGATGCAACCAACGAGGCCTTTCGCGCCTGGGCGGCTTGCGTCGAGGACACGTTTTACGTGATCGGCAGCGTCGTCGGCGCGCATCCGTACCCGTATGTGGTACGGGAGCTTCAGAAGATCATCGGCGTCGAGTCGCGCCGGCAAACACTCGAGCGGTACGGACGCCTCCCGAGCGACGTGGTCGCGTGCGTCGGCGGCGGCAGCAACGCAATTGGAATCTTCTCCGGTTTCGTCGACGACCCGGAGGTAAAGCTCTGGGGGGTCGAAGCGGGCGGCGAAGGCCTCGACGGCGAGCACCACGCCGCTTCACTGGCTGCGGGAAGCGTCGGCGTGCTCCACGGCTCGCGCTCCTATCTGCTGCAGAGCGCGCAAGGCCAGGTGCGCGAGACGCACTCGATCAGCGCTGGCCTCGACTATCCGGGAGTCGGCCCCGAGCACGCATTTTTCAAGGAGAGCGGGCGTGCGACGTACGTGAGCGTCACGGATGCAGAAGCGATCGAGGCCTTCGGAAGTTTTGCACGCTGCGAAGGTATCGTACCGGCGCTCGAGAGCGCGCACGCGATCGCGTTCGCACGCAAACTCGCCGCGGAACGCACGAAGGACGACCTAATCCTGGTCAACTTGAGCGGACGCGGCGACAAAGACATCGGCCGATGCTAACGGCTGTTTTCGACCGGGCGCGCAGCGAGCGGCGCTTGGCCTTCATCCCGTACCTGATGGCGGGCGACCCGGATTTGGCGACGACGTCGCAGCTGATCGGCGCATTGAGCGTGGAGGGTGCGGATCTGATCGAGCTGGGCGTTCCCTACAGCGATCCGCTGGCCGACGGGCCGACGATCGCGGCCGCCGGGCAGCGCGCGCTGGGCAACGGCGTCGGCCTAGCCGAAGCGCTGCAGCTTGCAAAGGAGCGCCGCGGCAACTCTGCGCCGATCGTACTCTTCATGTACTATAATCCGGTTTATCAGTTCGGCGTGCAGCGTTTCGCCGCGGCGCTTGCCGATGCAGGAGTAGCCGGCGCGATCGTTCCGGACCTCGCGCTCGAGGAGAGCGCCGAGTTGCGAGCCGCGTTGGCGGCACAAGCGCGCGAGATGCCGCTGCTCGTGGCGCCATCGACGCCCCCGGAGCGTGCGCGGCGAATCGCCGAAGCCGCCGGCGGATTCGTGTACGTCGTTTCGCGCCTGGGCGTAACCGGCGCGGGCAGCGCTCCCGATTTCGCGCCATTGCGCGAGCAGATCGCGGCGCTGCGAGAACTGACGCCGAAGCCACTCGCAGTCGGGTTCGGCGTAAGCCGGAGCGAGGACGTGCGCAGCGTCATGGATGCCGACGGCGTCATCGTCGGCAGCGCGCTGATCGACCGCTACGCGGGCCTCTCGGGAGCGCGAGCCGTCGAACACGTTCGCGGTCTGGTCGCGCCGCTTATCGCGGCAACGCGTCGCTAAGGGCTTCGACCACGTCGCCGGCCACGACGCCCACGCGGCGCTTGCGTGCCGCGGCGCGTCCTGCCAAGCCGTGCCAATAGGCGCCCGCGCAGGCGGCCTGCACCGGCGAAAGTCCTTGCGAAAGCAGCGTTGCGATGATGCCGGTGAGGACGTCCCCGGTTCCCGCCGTCGCGAGCGCGTTCGTGCCGGTCGTGTTGATGTTCACGGTCGTTCCGTCGTAGATCAGCGTATCGGAGCCCTTGAGCAACGTCGTGATTTTCGTCCGATCGACAAACTCGCGGATGCGATCGACGCGCGTCCCCGGCGCGATCGTTCCGAGACCCGAAAGCCGCGCGAACTCGCCGGCGTGCGGGGTGACGACCGCCGGGCGGTCGCGCAGTAAGTCGAGGTGCTTGCTGAGATGAAAGAGTCCGCTGGCGTCGACGACGATCGGCAGCCGGTTTGCGGCCAGAAAGAGCGTAAAGATCTCGGCGGTGCGCTCGTCGAGCCCCAAGCCCGGTCCGATCGCGATCGCGCCGTTATGCCGCGAGATATCGACGAGCTCTTGCGCGATCGCTGCGGGCTCGGCCGCATCCGAAAGCTCGACGACCACTTGCTCCACGAGATGCGCACGCAGTGCGGCGGCCGCCGAACCCGGCGTCGCGACCGTCACATAACCGGCGCCTGCCCGAGCCGCGGCGCGCGTGCAAAGGATCGCCGCGCCGGGAAACTGCGCCGACCCCGCAACGATCAGGGGCGCGCCGGCGCCGCGCTTGTCGGTATCGGCCGCCCGCCGCGGGAGCAGCGCCGTAAACGCCGCATCGTCGAGCGCCGCGAAGGTCCGCGGCTGGGCGGCCAGCGTGGTTTGCGGTATTCCGATCTGCGCGCAAAAAAGCTCACCGACATATTCTCGTGCCGGTTCGAGAAGCAGACCCGGCTTCGCCGCCGCGAGCGTCACCGTCAGCGTCGCCCGCACCGCGTCCTCGCCGACCGCTCCGGTCAGCGCGTCGATACCGCTAGGAATGTCGATGGCAACGACCGTGCGTTCCCGCGCATCGAGCGCGCGCGCGAGGTGCCGGTAGCCCTCGGGCAACGGCAGGCGCGCACCGGTTCCGAACATCCCGTCGACGCCGATCACGTTTTGCAGCAACGCTCGAGCCTCGCGTTCGCCGGCCGGGAGTGCAATGATTCCGACTCCGGCCGCCGCCGCGCGCGCCCGCGCGGCAACGCGGGCCTCAGAACCAACCGCCGCCGGATCCTCGGCTACGGTGCAGTCGTATTCGACGGCGAGCTCCGCCAGCGCGCAGAACGCGTCGCCCCCGTTGTTGCCCGGACCGGCAACGGCGACGACGCGGGTACCAGGTGGAGCGATGGCACGCAGCCGTTCCGCGATGGCGGCGCCGGCATTGCTCATCAGCTCGATCGCGCCGGTCCGCGCGATGGTCTGGGCGTCGGCGGCGCGCATTTGCTCGGGCGTCAGGACGTAGATCACGATTCCAAAATTACCACGGCCGCGGCGACCTCGGCCGTATGCGTTATCGTCAAGTGGATCGTTCGCACGCCGCGCAGCTCGATCAGCCGCCGCGCATCGCCGAAGAGCTCGATCGTCGGTTTGCCGCTGCGCTCGTGCCCCACGCCCACGCCGCGCCACGGTATCCAGTGGCCGAAGGCTTTACGCGTCGCCTCCTTTGCGGCGAAGAAGCCCGCGAGACGCTCCGGCCAGTTGCGTTTGCGCAACGCGTACGCCATCTCGCTCTCGGTATAGATCTTGCGCGCGAACCACGCCAGCTCGCGCTCCCCGAAGCGGTAGCGCGCGACGTGTGCCAGGTCGATACCGATGCCGACGATCACCGTGCAGACTTCGACGCGGCGGATGCAGGCCACCTAGATTTTGTGCGCGAAGTACGCGGCTCGAGATGGATTCGAATATTCGAATCGTGCCGATCAATACCGTCGACGCGGGATTCATGAGCCGTCTCGCCCCCTGTCTCGAAGAGCGATTTCTCTGCAGTGTGGGCGTGGAACGTTCGCTCGTCGTTCCCCGCAGCACGCTCAATGCGACACGCGGCCAGCTCTTCGTCTCGACCCTGATGACGAAGGTGCAGCGAGCGCACCCCGATGCCGGTGCGGCCACGCTGGCGATCACCGAGTTCGACCTTTTTAAGACCTCGCATCGCTTCGTTTTTGGCGATGCCGACGAAGCGCAGAGCCTCGCCGTCGTCTCGACCCACCGCCTGCGTTCGGAGTTTTATGGCGAGCCGGCGGACTCCAACATCCTCTTTCAGCGGATCCTCAAGGAGTCGATCCACGAACTCGGGCACGCCTTCGGCCTCAAGCACTGCTACAACGCGCGCTGCGCGATGCACTACTCGAACTCGATCTTCGAGACCGACAACAAGATGCCGCATTTTTGTGAAGTGTGCGACCGCCGCCTTTCCCGCGCTCGGTCCTAGAAAGGTCTGATTTCGTCCGGGCCGTTGTCGCCTGGGGGCTCGATTACCATAGTAAACTTCGCCCCTCGGCTCCTAGGCCCGAACGAAATCAGGGCTTTCATCAGCGTTATTCGCACCCTAACGGAGGACGCGGGCGTCGGCCATTTCGACCGCTTGTGTCGTTCCGTCGTCGCGAAGGACGCGTAGCGCGCCGCCGATCTCGAGGCGCATCGCAGTTCCGTCAAACGCTTCATTAACGCCGTCTAGTTGAATTCGGTAGCGCCGCCCAGGGACGCCGGCGCCGGCTTCCCACAACTCGACGACGCGTCGTGCATCGTCGAGCAGTTCGAGCGACGTCGCGTAGTTGCGCAGGATCGCTTCGAGCAGCGCGGGGCGCTCGACGAGCGAAAAATCCTCACAGAACGCGGCGCGCTCTTCAATCGGCGTTGCTCTGGCGCCCGAGCGCACGACGTTGATTCCAACCCCGCACGCAACCCGGGCAGCGGTACCGATGACCTGCGACTGACAGAGGATGCCGGCAATCTTGCGATCCTGCGCGAGAACGTCGTTAGGCCATTGAAGGATCGCGGGAATTCCGGCCGCTTCCAGCGCCCCGCGCACCGCGAGCGCGACCCAAAATGGAACGAGCCAAAGACGGTCTGTACGAACGGCCGCGGGTAGGATCGTGCTGAAGAGCAGCGAGGTTCCAGCCGCTGCCTCCCAGGTACGGCCCCGGCGCCCGGCCCCGCGGCTTTGATATTCGGCGACGATCGTGTGTCCGGCGAAGCGCTGGTCCTCGAGCAGTGCCGCGGCATCTGCATTCGTGCTCGTCGTACCCTCGACATACGAAATCGATTGGAAGGGGCTCGCCGCCAGCGCACCGAGGATCTGCGCGTACGGGCCGGCACTCGACTCTCGCACGCCTCTTGATTCGGCAGCCGGTCTCTCCTTCACCCCGAGCCCGGGCGGAGTCGCGGCCCGTCTAGCCAACCACGGCGGTATGTCTATTGAACGTACGCTCATTCTTTGTAAGCCCGACGCCGTCTCCCGCGGGCTGGTCGGTGAGATCGTTTCGCGTATCGAGCGACGCGGTTACGTGATCTCCGCGATGAAGCTGATGCAGCTCGATGGCGAGCGTGCCCGCAAACACTACGAGGAACACAGCTCGAAGCCGTTTTTCGCCGACCTGGTCTCATTCATTACGAGCGGACCCCTGGTTGCGATGGCGGTCGAAGGTCAAGATGTGGTCGAGGGCTGCCGCCAGCTCATCGGTGCCACGAATCCGCTGCAGGCGGCTCCTGGCTCGATCCGCGCCGATCTCGCGCAGACGATCGGACGCAATCTCGTCCACGGCAGCGACAGCACGACCAGCGCCGGCCGCGAGCTGAACATTTTCTTCGAGGATAAAGATTTCGTTTCGCGCCGTCACGACCTCGAGCGTTGGATCAAGGAGTAAGGATGTCCCTGGAATCGTTGCGCGGCGGGGGCAATCCGACGGTCGAAGGCGTCCACGCGCGCGAAATCCTCGATTCTCGCGGCAATCCTACCGTCGCCGTAACCGTCGCTACGAACTTCGGCGCAGTCGAAGAGGCGATGGTTCCGTCGGGTGCGTCGACGGGTTCAAACGAAGCGGTCGAACTGCGCGACGGCGACCAGCACCGGTATAACGGCAAAGGCGTTCGCAACGCGGTGCGAGCCGTGAACGACATCCTGGGACCGGCGATCGAAGGCCTCGATGCAACCGCGCAGCGGGAGATCGACCAGAGGCTGATCGAGCTAGACGCTACTGCGAATAAGGCTAATCTCGGCGCCAATGCGATCCTCGGTGTGTCGCTGGCCGTCGCGCGCGCGGCGGCGGTGAGCCTTTCGCTGCCGCTCTTTCGCTATCTCGGCGGCCCGGCTGCGGCGACGCTTCCCGTTCCGATGATGAACGTGATCAACGGCGGTAAGCACGCGGAGGGTGCGCTGCAGTTTCAGGAATGCATGATCGTTCCGGTCGGCGCGCCGACCGAGACCGAAGCGGTGCGCTGCGGCTCGGAAGTCTTTCACGCGATCGGACAAATCTTGCACGAACGGGGTCTTCCGACGCTGGTCGGCGACGAGGGTGGGTACGCACCGCCGCTCGAGACGCCGCAACAAGCGCTGGGATTGATCGTCGAGGCGATCGAACGAGCCGGCTATCGAGCCGGAGACGACGTCGCGATCGCACTCGATCCCGCCTCGAGCGAGTTCTATTCCGATGGAAATTACTATCCGCTCTCGCGCGACACCGCAGCAAACGTCGACGAGATGATTGCGCTCTATACCGAGCTCTGCGACCGCTATCCAATCGTTTCGATCGAAGACGGCCTCGCGGAGAACGACTGGGCGGGCTGGGAGAAGCTCACCGCAGCATTGGGTAAGCGCATCCAACTCGTCGGCGACGATCTCTTCGTAACGAACATGACGTTCCTCGAGCGCGGGATCGCGCAAGGCGTGGCGAACGCGATTCTGATCAAGGTCAATCAGATCGGAACGCTCACGGAGACGCTCGACTGCATCGCGTTGGCGCAGAGTGCCGGTTATGGGATCGTGATCTCGCACCGGTCCGGCGAGACCGAGGATACGACGATCGCCGATCTCTCGGTCGCTACCGGCGCTGGCCAAATCAAAACCGGCTCGCTGTCGCGCAGCGATCGAACGGCAAAATACAATCGCCTGATGGCGATCGAAGAGCAGCTCGGGCAGGCAGCACGCTACCCCGGCGCCAAGGTCTTTGCACGCGGGCCTGTAGCTCAGCGGTAGAGCGGCCGGCTCATAACTGGTTGCGCGTAGGTTCGAATCCTACCAGGCCCAATACAAAATGCGATTCGACTCGGACTGACTCGGACTAATCGCCACTCGCCTTGCGGCCTGTCCCTATGAGTCGGTCGAGCGAATCCGCCGCTGCTTGCAGCATCGCAGGCGCGACGTGCATGTACGTATCGGCGGTGATTGCGACGGACGAGTGCCCGAGCGCGGTCGAAACGCTCTTGAGGTCTACACCGCTCTGCAATAACAGGGAGCCGTAGGTATGCCTCAAATCGTGTAGCCTGACCCGCGGAAGTTTCGCATCGTCGCGTAGGCGAGCAAAGAGCATCCCGAACGTTGTCGGCACCCAAGGCTGGCCGTCGTTCTCAAAAACGAG
>DATAQH010000177.1:0-5059 GCA_036264815.1 Candidatus Cybelea sp. | reverse complement strand
CGGTCACCAGGCGCCCGTCGAGCACCTCGAAGGCATTGGAGGTGAGGCTCTGATACCCGCGCTTGACGATGCGCGTTCGATAGATGCCGTCGGGGACGTCGGTGAAGTCGACCCTTCCGCTCTTTGTGGTGATCTCCGAGGTGATCACGGGCCCGTCGAGCAGCACGCGCGCCAGGTCGATTGGCTGCTTGCTCTGCGCGTCTTGGACGACGATGACGATCTCGCCGGTGTCGGATTGCGCGCCGGCCGGGCTAACGGTCCACGTAAGCAGCGCAATGAGGAACGCGCAAGCGGCGGCGAGCGAACGTCGGAGCATCTACAAGCGCAGATTATAGGGGAGCGGTCGTCGCTCGAGCCTGAAATCGGCCTGAGAGCGAGTTAAATCGTGATGGTAACCGCGGTGCCGTGTCCCGGTGCGCTGTCGATCGAGATATCGCCGCCGGAACGTTCGACGGCACGCTTGGCAATCGCGAGGCCCAAGCCGCTTCCGGTGATCTCGCCGCGCTGATCGCCGCGATAGAATCGTTCGAAGGCGTGCACGCGCTCGGCCTCCGACATCCCGGGCCCCTCGTCGCTCACGGTGATCGTCGCGTGGCCGTTGCTGCGCGCGGCGCGCAGATGGATCGGTGCGTCGGGCGCGTACTTGAGCGCGTTCTCGATCACGTTCCAGACGGCTTCGGCCAGCTCGCCCTTATCGGCTTGCACGCTCTCGACGCCGTCGACGCTGTAATCGATCATGCGGCGGTCGTCGAGCCGGCGCGCGGCGTCGACCTGGCTGCGCAGCAAGTCGGCGAGGTTAACCGCTTCGAGGTTCGGCGGCGCTTCGGAATCCAGGCGCGCGAGGCGCATCAGGCGGTCGATCAAGCCGCGCATGTGCTCCTTCTCGAGCGACATCGTGGCGAGGATCGTGCGCGCGATGCGCGGCTCTTCGATCGCGCCGCGGCGCAACACGTCGATGTAGCCGGCAATGACGGTCAGCGGGGTGCGCAGCTCGTGGCCGGCGTCGGCGGCGAACTGCCGCATGCGCTGTTCGGCTTTGCGGCGGTGGTCGATCGCGGTAGCGACGCTGGCGGCGGCTTCGTTGAAGGCAGCAGTGAGCGAGGCAATCTCGTCGCCGCCGGCCATCACGAAGCGGCGCTGCGTATAGTCGCCGTCGGCGAGAGCCTTGAGCGAATCGCTCACCTCGTTGATCGGCCGCAGCGACTGCTGGGCGAAGACGCGCCCGATGAACCACGAGATCACGATGGCAATCCCCGCGATCGTCAAGACGATTCGCCAATAGGGCACCAGCGAGATGATCAGCAGCGGCAACGAGGGCGCGAAGCCGACGTAGCCGCCTTCGACGTACGTGAGCGAGAGCGGTTCCAGGCGCGTCGGATCGGGCGGCACCGGCGGATAGCCGACGCGAAACTCGCGCACGCCGCGCGGGGGATGGGCGGCGATCTCTTGGGGATTGCGCAACGACGGTGGAATGAAATGCGACATGCCCCCCGCGGCGAGCACCTGGCCAAGCACCTTGGGGCGCAGCGTCTTATCGCCGGCGAGATAGTTGCCCTTGAGATCGTAGACAGTAATGCGCATGCCGATGCCGCCGAGCGCGTTGACGATCTCGGGCGCGGCCTGTTTGAGCGACATGCCTTCACGGCGATATTGATCGACGAGGACGCGCGCCTCCTCGTGTTTGGCAACCATCACGTCACCCGAGAAGCGCCACAGCTCGAACACGAGCGAAATCGAGGAGGCCAAAATAACGACAAGTATCGTGACGCCCAAAAGCGCCGCGTACAGAGCCGAAAGCCTCGCCGCCAGCGTCATCTTACTACCGTGTCACCCTGATCTTACCCACGTGTGTCACCCTGAGCTTGTCGAAGGGTTGTCCGAAGGGCATAAACGAGGGTTACTGCGATAAGCCGTACCCTACCCCTCGGACGGTGCGGATGAAGGAGTGCGGCTCGCCGGGGCGATCGATCTTCGCGCGCAGATACGAGATGTACGTCTCGACGATGTTCGGGCCACCTTCGAAGTCGTGCCCCCAGACGATCTCGAGCAGATGATCCTTACTGAAGACTCGCCGCGGTTCGCGCAAGAAGACTTCGAGCAGGTCGAACTCGCGCTGGGTGAACTCGAGCGCTTCCTTGCCGCGCCACGCTTCGCGCGTGCCCGGATTGATCGAGATGTCGTGCCAGCGCAGCACGTTCTCCTCGATCAGCTGCGGGCGGCGGAGCTTGGCCTGCAGCCGCGCGATGAGCTCCTCGAAGACGAACGGTTTGACGAGGTAGTCGTCGGCGCCGGAACTGAGCGAGCGAACCTTGTCCTCGGTGCCGCCCTTGGCGGTGAGCATCACGATCGGAGCTTGGGTAATCTCGCGTAGGCGGGGCAGCAGCGTGACGCCGTCGATCTTCGGCATCATGATGTCGAGAACGATCAGTTCGGGGTCGAAGACCTTCACGAGCTCGAGCGCGGACAGCCCGTCGGTGGCGGTCCGAACCTCGTAACCTTCGCGCGAAAGGCCAAGCTCCAGCATCTCCCGGACCATACGATCGTCGTCGATGACCGCAACGCGGGCATTCGGCATAATCAACATTTCTACGCTGCATCGTGCGTTCTCACCCTTGGAGGCGCCTGAATGCCCCGCCGGCTGGCCCGCCGCTACGCGGCTCGACCGGGGCGCCAGCGCTCGATTCGCTGCCCCGAGACCAGTGAGGCTTGCCCGAGGGCCTCGAGGGGATGAGAGATCACGCGAACGCCCTTCCTCTTTAAGGCATCCACCATCGCCGGATCGGGCTGCCAGCGCGCGAAGAGATGAATCTCATCTGCTCGGACGGCCGCGGCCAAGGTTTCGACGATGTCGTTCAGCCCGCACTCCCGTTGGGCGAGCAGTTCGCTGACAACCTCACGATGGAAGCGCGGACCGCTCCAACCCGCGGCGACAATCAGCAAGCGCGAAAGTTCCGCCGGGCCGGCCGAGTCGAGATCGACGACCGCGGCGGCGACCTGTCCCGCCAGGTCGAACCCGGGCTGCGCGTGTAGGGTCGCGCCGCGGATCGTAGCGTTTGGTCCGGCCGTTAGGAGGGCCCCCGCCCCGATCAGATACTGGTCCATGCTGGCATCTTCGCACCCCAAAGTGCCACCTGGCTGGCAGCCTACCAGCGGCGAGCGCTCAAAGTAACGTCCGAATCGGCTCCCCGCGGCACGAAGAAGTACACCACGACGGCGAGGTAGAGCCCGAAGCTCACGAGAGGGAGCACGAGCCCAACGAGGGTCGCGGCCACGTATACGATCCAGCCGGTCTTATAGCCGCGGATCGTCGCATCGATCGTCGGCTGTTCCACCTCGGGCATGAAGGCGCCGGCGCGGGCCAGATGCCAGAGCATCAGGTTGTAAAAGGTGGCGCACGCCGAGAGCACCAGGCCATAGAGAACCGTCGCCGCCGAATAGGTGGGATACGAGCCAAGCGTCGTCGTGGCAAATGGAATCAGCACCGTCCCCGCGAGCAGCAGCAGATTCCAGAAGACGGTCTTGCGATCGACGTGCTGCACCAGGCGAAACAGTGCATGATGGTTCTGCCACATGATCCCGATTACCGAGAAGCTCAGCGCATAGGCGATCAGGTTCGGCCACAGGTGCAGCAGGTTGAGCGAGAGCTCGCGGTTTGTCGGCTTGTGCAGCTCCGGCAGTACAAAGCCGAGCGCAAGCAGCGTAATCGCGAAGGCGAAGACGCCGTCGGAAAATGCTTCGAACCTCGCCTTGTTCACCGGCGAGCCGCTAACCCGAACGTCGACATCAACCGAGCAGCCTCAGGCGTCGCGCCGTTCGAATAGCCTCGGCGTGACCGTTGCAGCCGAGCTTCGCGATGGTATTAGCAACGTGCACGCGTACGGTGTTAACGCTGCGCAAGGTCTTCTCCGCGATCTGCTTGGGCGTCAACCCTTCCTCCAGCATTTTAAGGATCTCCATCTCAGAGCGCGTCAGGCCATTCATTGGGAGTCGCTCCATCCCGGCACGTCCCGCGGTCGCATCTACGGCCGCCAGCAATCGCGCTACGTCTGCGTAATCCAGTACGCGAAGGCGCTCCGCGCATTCTCGAACCCGCTCCGAGCCGGTCGAACCCCCGCCTCGAATTCGAGACATTATGCTCCCCGCCGCATCTAAGACCGCACGAATAACCTCGTCCCGGCTGGAATAAAGCTGACGCAAAATGCGGTCCGCGAAGGATGCTCTTCCATTAATTGTCTCGGTGAGGGCACAAAACGCCTTCGTAATGGCGATGGCCCTGACGCGAAACAATCCAGTGGCGGCGTCCGAGTGCTTGAGGCCTTCGATAATCTCCCTCGTCAGGCTTGCGGCGTCGTCATGCTTTCCGTCGACTGCAAGAAACAGCGCATACTGTGCGCCACAAGATAAGCGATCGAAGCTAAAGGTCATCTGCTCCCAGCAGGTTGCCAGCAGGCGGTGAGCCTCCGTGAATCGGCCCTCCCATGCTAACCGTGACGAACGAAAAATCGGCAGGTACTTACCAGCCAGCTCGGTTGCTCCACCCGACCCGAGACGCTGCTCGATAGCAATGCTCTTTTCGACATGCCCTCTCCGCATTTGCGCACTCAACATCTGAAGAAGCGCCGTCTGCAGCGCAAACGTGTCACCCGCTTTTGTTGCAGCCGACGCCGCAGATTCAGCATAGACCAGCTGCTGCTCCACGTCGTCCCGCTCGTGCAAGACTAAGTTTGAAAGAACGGCCTTTACCCGGCTCGAAAGGCCAAACAAATGCAAGCTATCGGCTAATTCGGCAGATTGCATCAACGCTTCGAACGCCATCGGCGCCATCCCCAAGTGATGGTAAGCAATGCCGATACGATGTAAGACCTTGGCTCGAACGACCTCGGAGTCGACTTCAGCGAGCAAACTCTCAGCCTGCGATGCGGCACGAGACGCAGTCGCCAAATCCCCGCTCGTCGCGCGTTGTCCGGCGATGAGGGAGAGCGCCTCGGCCCTGTAGGCGGAGGTTTGCTCGGCGTCGTCAGCGAGAACGCTTAGGACTTCGCCGACGTTTCGGCCCTGA
>DATAQH010000172.1:0-12295 GCA_036264815.1 Candidatus Cybelea sp. | reverse complement strand
CGATCTACGACGAGGACAGCGAGCGTACGCTGCTCGACGTCATGGCATCGCAGAAGACCTCCGATCCCGAAGAGCTGGTCGTTACGCAGGAGGTCTCCGACGATATCCGCCAGCGCATCCGTCAGAATCTCTCGGAGCTGGAATCTCAGGTTCTGGAATCATACTTAGAAGGTAAGAGCTACCAAGAGATGGCGCGCGATCTGGGCCGGCACGTCAAGTCGATCGACAACGCCCTGCAGCGCGTAAAGCGAAAGATCGAAAAGAACCTCGCCGAGTTCGAGTTCCAGTAGCGAAAACGCCGGCGACGATGGCGCCGCCGGCGGCTACGCTTTTCCGATAACGAAGGCGCTCAGCCAGCCGAGTACGATCGTCCAGCCGCGCGCGTGATCGTCGCGCGATTGCGGATCGGCGAAACCTGAGTGCGTGACTTTCACTAGCGTCGAGCCGCCCCGCTCCGTTAGATCGAAGCGTACGAGCGTCTCCGCCCGGTCGGCGTCGCCCCAGTCGTGGGCCCAGGTATAGGCGAGTATCCGCGGGGGATCGATCTCGCGATAGACGCCCTCGACGACGAAACGTCGTCCGTCGCTCGAAGTTCCCGTCGTTTGCCATCGTCCGCCGACGCGCAGGTCGGCCTCCATCTGCTCGACGCGGTACTTGCCCTCTTCGCCCCACCACTGAGTCAGTTGGGCGGGTTCGGTCAGCGCTGCGAAGATCTTCGCAGCGGGCGCATCGATCGAAATCTCTTTGACGATCGTGTCTGCGGTGCTGGTAGCGTTCATCGTTGTCTCTCCACGTGGGCTTTGAGGCGTGCAAGGCTGTGATCCCAGAATCGTTTGTAGTCGCGCAGCCACGCTTCAAGCCGTTCCAGCGGGGCGGCGTTGAGTTCGCAGAGGCGCGACGCGCCGCTGCGAGCGTCTTTGACGAGGGCGGCGTCACGCAGGATTCGCAAGTGCTTCGAAATTGCGGGACGGGACGTGTAGAAGTTTGCAGCGAGGTCGCCGACTGAGCGGCTTCGCTCGCGCAGCAGCGCGAGGATCTCGCGGCGCGTCGGGTCGGCGAGCGCCTTGAAGAGATCGTCGGTCGACCGTTGAGGTGCGGCGGCCATGCGGCTCCTTTCGTAACCAAATGGTTACCGCCTAATGGTAACCATTTGGTTACCGCTTGTCAAGGTTTACCGGCAGCTACTGCGGCTGCAGCACTCCAAAGATATTGCCGTCGAGGTCTTTGAAGTACGCGAGCAGTCCGACACCGGGGATCTCGCGCTTGTCGAGGACGATCGTGCCGCCTTTGCCGGCAATTGCGTCGAGCGTTCGATCGAGCGACTCGACGCCGATCGTGCACACGTACCCGTTTACCGGGGCATTCGAATCCGGGGCCGCGCCCTGCCGGCGCACGATGCCGCCGTCGATCCCCGTCCCCTCGCCGGTCGAGACGAGCCAATAGTCCATCGGTCCGTCCCACTTGGAGATTTTCCAGCCAAAGACGTCGGTGTAGAACGTCGCCGCGTTTTGTGGATCTGCGGAGTGGATTTCGAAGTGAACGACGCGAGCCATTGAACCCAACTTTCAGCGCGTTGCAAACTGGAGCCGACGGCCGGATTCGAACCGGCGAGCGCTTTCGCGGCCACATTACAAGTGTGGTGCCGTCAACCACTTGGCTACGTCGGCGAACAGCAGCCTCCACTTGTACCGGAGCCGCCGGCAAAACCTGCCGGCACAAGGAAGATACGCGTTTTCGCCGTTGAAGGGCGCGTGATGCTTCACCACGTCGACATTCACGTTCGTAACCTCGGTGCGGCCCGCGCCCTCTTCGACGGGCTCGCCGAAGCAATCGGCTATCGTCCGCTCGGCCACGACGACGATTTTGCGGGCTATGAAACGATCGCGGCGGGCCGCCCGAGATTCGGTCTCATTCTCGATCCCGAGCACCGCGCGGGATCGATGAGAGTCGCATTCGCGGTCGAAACGCGGGCACAGGTCGACGCGACGGCTCGCGTCGCCGCCCGCAACGGCGCGCGCGAGATCGAGGGGCCCGGCTTGCATCCCGAATACGGCGACTACTACGCGGTCTTTTTCGAAGATGCCGACGGCAACCGGTTCGAGATCGTGGCCCGCGAAGCGGCGGGCGCTTAGCAGGATGTTTTGCGAACGGACGGCGCGAACAGGGCCGCAGTGACTCGCTTTATGTGGAGATCAGGATGAAAACGTTCGCGGCCGTGTTGCTTCTCGTTACGCTCGGCGCAACCGGCGCCGGCGGGAGCGTGACCGTAAATCCTTCGAGCATCGGCTTCAAGGAGGCGATCGCGGCTTGCCCATCGGGAACCCTCGCGGCGCTGACGCTCGCGCTGGGACACTTGCGCATCGCCGAGGCTTCGGGCGTAGACTCCGACATCGACGACGCCAATCCAAGCTCGCAATCGGTCATGCTTTCAAAAGGCTCGCAGAGCGCGACGGTCAAGGTCAACGCCGCAAAGAATGGCGTCGCCGCAAAACACGTTACTCTGCAATCGAGCGGCCGGGTCGCGTGTGTAGCGCCCGACTAAGAAGATTCTTCGCCTAGGTTCCGACGACGATCCAGCCGGCGATCACATACTGCGCGCCGGTGCTCGTGATCGTCAGCGTGCCGTTGCCGCGTACGTTTATGCGGAAACCGGCGAGTTCGACGTTGCCCTTGGTAATGACGCCGGCGACTTCCGGCTGGCGAGCCGGCGTGGTCGCGACGTCGAGATTCTCCCCGTCTGAGAACGTCGCGTTGCTGATGCTAAGATTCCACAGCGTGCCGTAGCGATATGTAACGGTAAGCGGAATCGAAAATGTGTTGGTCGAGGTCGCGCCGTTGATCGAGTAGGTGGGCGCCATCATCGGACAGACGGCATCGCCCGAGCGCACGATCGCGAGACCGCCGACTGGGGCCTGTACGCTCTTACCGCTCGCATTTGCGGACCAAGTGGCAAACCGCAGACCGTCGGTCATCCGCGTGCCGCCGGAGAACGCGCCGCTCTGCCAACCGAAGGTCGAGTCGAGCGACGGGATGCCCTTGGCGGTGTAGCCGGCGGAGCTCTGGCAATAGGCGCTGACGTTGCCGAAACTCGGTCGCATCACGAGGGCCGAAACCGAGAGCACGCGGTTGGCGCCGGGCGTAATACGGGTTGAGGTACGGGCGAAATCGGTCTTCGTAGCGGCGCCGAAACGGCCGAGGAATTGCTCGTTTCCATTGATCTCGCGGACAACCGACCCGAAGGCATCCGTAACGCCGATCGCCGCCTTCGCGTTCTCGGAGGCCGAGCTCCGGTGGGCGACCAGGGAGTCGGCAGCGTCACTAACCGTCTGCACGCTATCGCCGGACCGAGGCAGAGAAACGCCCGACTGCCCGAGTCCACCGCATCGGGTCAGGAGCAGTCCGAGTAAAGTGGCGAGCGCGAGAGCCGGCAGGCGACTCATCTTCGTGCAGACTCCAAAAAGACGACAAGCGAGTTTGCTATGGCTTCCATGGTAAGGGTACCCCATCGGGCGGCACATGAGAAGACCATGAGGACGGCTATCGGAAGGTACTTGGGTTACCTTGCCAGGTTTCACTCTTGCCGAGGAGCGCCTTGTTCGGGTATCGTACCCAGGTTCGCTGACCAATTTGCGAGCTCTTTGGGGTAGGTGGCCGAGTGGTTAATGGCACCAGACTGTAAATCTGGCGCGCGAAAGCGCTACGCTGGTTCAAATCCAGCCCTGCCCAGATCGCGGGCGTTGCATAGTGGTAATGCCCTTGCCTTCCAAGCAAGAGTCGCGGGTTCGATTCCCGCCGCCCGCTCCAACCTCTGCAACGCCAAGCGTTAACGTCTCCGAGAGGGAGGGGACGGTGCCCCTCGAACCGGCCCTAGCCGAAACCCGGTCGCGCCTTCCAAAGAGGGCCGGGCCCTCTTATACGACTTAGGAGACCCTCGACGACATGCGAATTTCGTTAGTTACCGCGGGTAGCGCCGTTCTCGTTGCAGCGCTGCTGTGCGGGTGTTCAAACGGTCCTCAGAGCCCACAGACTCTTCCGGCCGCGGGCTCTGTCGCTGCCGCTTCGCTCGCGCCCGCGCACTCCGCCAAGCGACCCCACTACCTGCACCCGAACGCGCGCATCGGTCCGATCGGCGCGATGCGTCTGCTCGAGCTGCAGGCCGCCGGCAAACTGCCGGCACCCGCGCCGCCGGCAACGATGCGTCAAGTCCTTGCGGAACTGCGCGCGCATCCGCACCGCCCAAACCTGCATCACCTGGCGCACCACACATCGGGCGTTGCAATTTGGGCGCTGAACGGCAACTACAGTTATCTCGTCGGACAGAGTAAGGGCGGGAAGAAGACGGTGACGGCGATCGATCTGCAAGCCGATAACTGCGCCGATCCGGAGAGCGTGCACGTCGACCACGCGAAAAACGTCTGGATCGGATGCGAGTACGACAGCGACTACTCGAACGGAAACGTTCTCGAATATAATTCCGGGGGCACGCTGCAGGCCGCCTACACGCCGAGCTGTCCGAGCCCGATCTCCACCTGCAGTTACTGGTATTCGTACGCCTACGACGCGGGGACGGACGGCAAGAACGTCTACGCCGCAATTGCGTTCTCGGAGGAACAGGTCTGCAATCCGAGCTGTAACTACGTTTACGGTTCGGGCTTCGAATATTGGCCCGCCGGAAAAGCGTCGGCAACGCCGGCGTACATCAACGTCGGCTCTGCATGCTCGCCCGTCTGCGACACCGATTACCTGGATCTCGACAGCTCGGGCAATATCTGGTTCAGCTATTACGGATGCACGAGCTCCTGCGGCGGCGGCCTCGCCGAGATCACGAATCCGACGACGAATCCGAAGCTCGTTTCGATACTCGATCCGACGACCTTCCAGTGTCCGGGAGGCGTTTACATCAGCAGCGGCGGCAGAACGCTCAACTACGTCGACCAGTGCGCGCGGACGATTTCGCAATATGCCATGCCGGTCACCTCAAGCAGCACGCCGGTTAATACGCTCGGCCCGACGCCGGTCAACCTCTTCGGCGTAGGCCAACCGATCGGTCTCGGGTTCAATGCGAGCGACAGTGCGGTCGTGGCCGGCGACTCCGCGGGTTGGCTCGATATCGGCACGGCCGCGACTAATAAGTGGAAGGCCGTCCCGAGCATCAATCTCGGCGCTTACGTACCGGGCGCCGCGTACACGCCTTCGGATAAGTAGTCGCTCAAAAATCGTCTGGCGGGTAAGATCAAACGGGATCCCCTCGATCGAGGGATCCCGTTTATCGAAATTTCGCCGCAAGGTAAATATTCGATAACATAGCGGTTATGCCACCCATGTGGCATGCTTTACGGCGACGATAGGCGCATGAAGCGCAATACGAAAGCCGTCGGCGACCTCGCGGAGGTCATGGTTATCGCGCAGCTTACTCGCGCCGGTTACACCGTCGCCCTACCGCTCGGAGAAAACAATCGTTACGACCTGATTGCCGAGATGAACGGCGCACTCGTTCGAATTCAAGTGAAGACCGGACGCTTGCGTAAGGGGCCCGTGGTCTTTAACTGCTACAGTTCACACACCCATCGTAACGGAACCGCTTGCCGCCCTACAGCAACGAGGTGGAGTATTTCGGAGTCTATTGCCGGGAACTCGAGACGGTGTATCTTGTCGGAATCTCCGACACAGCCCGAGTTACAGGCCGCTACGCGTGCATCCGGCTCACAATCGCCAGACTCGTGGGTTACGCTGGGCGTCGGACTACGCCGTTACGGCCGCGCGGGTAGGACCGAAAACGACGGATGGAGTAAGGCCTAGGGCCGGCGAGCCGTCGTAGCTTAGTGGTAAAGCACGCGCTTGGTAAGCGCGAGAGCATGGGTTCAATCCCCATCGACGGCTCCATCTGGTTTGCAGTCCATTGCTGCTTTGATGAAAGCCTCGGCTGCGTCACTCCATGGTCGTTTGAAATCGGCCGGCCAGTGCGTCTGATCCGACCACAGCTTGTTCAAACCGCTCGAGATTTCGGCGTTCCCCTGCGTAAAAGCGCCGACCAACTCGCGCCAGCGGGCCGCCAGAGCGCAGGCCGCTTCGCCGGACGGATCGAGGCCTTGCGTAACTGCTGCTTCGACGTCGGCAATCAACGCCGCCCAGTCGCGCTGTCCTTGCTCGACTGCATCGGGCGACATGCTGCGCCGGCGCTCCTCGATTCTCTCGCGCGCTTCGTCCGAGTAGTATTCTTGCGTCCATTTAAAGTCGTTCTGCATTCTAAAAACCTCCATGAGGGTGCGGAGAATCTCCCGGCGATCGGCCGGCGAATCCGCGGCAAGTGCGTTCTGTGCGCGCTCGATGACGGCCAGCGCCGCGTCGAGCCGGCGTCGCTGGCGCGCGATGACGTTACGCTGCATCCGCAGCGCGTCCGCAAACGGTGGTGAAGACTCTCCGAGAAGCTGCTTGATTTGGTCTAAGCGCAATCCGATGAATCGTAACGCGAGGATGTGCTCGAGCCGTTCGAGCTCGACTTCGCCGTAGAGCCGGTAACCCGACTCGGTGACGGCGGCCGGCGCGAGCAAGCCAAGCCGATCGTAGAGGTGCAGCGTCCGAACGCTGACCCCGGCGTCGTCGGCGAAAGCTTTAATCCGGCGCAGCGCGCCGTCTCGCGTTTCCATCGTCGTTCCAAAGCCTAGACCCTGACGCAAGGTCGGAGTCAAGGGAGACCGCATCTCGGACTTTGCCCGCTTGGCTGAGAGGCCAGAGGAGCACCCGTTTTAGCAGCATTTTCTAACCCCGCGCCGGGCAATTAAGAGCTATAATATGCACAGTTATGTTTAAGCTGCTCTCGCACGTCCTACTCGGCGCCGCACTGGCCGCGCCGCTCTCCCTCACTTTCCCCGCCGCGGCAAGCGCGCAGGAATCCGCCCCGAGCTACGGGACCCCGGTTGCTAACCAGCAATCGATTCGGGGAACCCTGACCGGGTTCGACGGAAGCTATGTCGTCTATCTGCACGATGACCGTGGCTATAGCGACCACGTCACGATGCACCAAGGGACCGTTATAAATCCCACCGGCCAGAAGCTGACCGAAGGCATGCGCGTGACGGTCTACGGGTACGCAAACGGCTCGACCTTTGACGCCTATCGCATCGACGTCGCCGGCTCGTCTTACGGCGACAACGGCGGCGGTGGCGGCTACTACGCCAACGGCGGCGGCGACTATGGCTACGGCAACGGCTACGGCTATGGCGGCGGCTACGGCTATCCTTACGGTGTAGGTATCAGCCTCGGCTTCGGCTGGGGTTGGCCGGGTCCGTGGGGCTGGGGGTACGGATATCCGTACGGCGGATACTACGGCGGGTATGGCGGATACTATCCATACGGCGGATACTACGGCGGATACCCGTATCGCTACGGCTGCTGCCGGTATCCCTACGGCGGCGGCGGACGCCCGCCTGTGCGCACCGGAACCATCCACGGCAACCCGGGAGGCGGCGGCGTACGCGGCGGGATGCCGCAGGGCGGCGGCGGCCGCGGCGGCGGCATCAGCGGTGGCGGCGGCCACGCTCCCGTCAGCGGCGGCGGCGGTCGGCCACCGCACTAACCGGACGATCTGCGTCGAGCTACCAGAGCGCGCCGTCCGAAACGAGGATATAGAGTATCGGCCCAAGACCCCAGACGATGCTGACGATAAACCAGACGGCCTTCTGAAAACCCGACAGATCGCCTCGGCCGAGCAGGTTGATCCACATCAGGATCATCGCGATCGGGTGTAAGAGAATCGACAACAATATCTCGAAGAGCAGCTTCATGGGCTGCTCTTCGCGCTTGCATCGCTTTGGCGCCTTCGCGCGTTATACGTTTCGGAGAGGAAGTAAGCGATGAAACACGACGTAGTTCCCGAGATTCAAAAGAGCGAACAGGAATGGCGCGCACAGCTTGGGCCCGACCGCTACCACATTCTACGCGAAGCCGGAACCGAGGCGCCGTTCACCGGCCCGCTGCTTCACGTTAACGAAAACGGCACGTATACGTGCGGGGCCTGCGGTCTGCCGCTCTTCACGGCCGACTCGAAGTTCGATTCGCACTGCGGCTGGCCGAGCTTCACGAGCCCCCAAGAACAGGAGAACGTTCGCCTCCTCGACGACTACAGCCACGGCATGCGGCGCATCGAAGTGCGCTGTAAACGCTGCGACTCACATCTCGGCCACGTCTTCGACGATGGCCCCGGCCCGGAGGGAACCCGCTATTGCATAAACTCGCGGTCGCTCGACTTTGCGCCCTCGTCCTCTTCGTAACCCTCGCACTGCCGTTTGCCCTGCAGCGCGTTTCGGCTGCCCAGAACGTCGTATCGGTACTCTACGCCGGCTCGCTCGTGACGCCGATGGAAGGACCGGTGAAGGCGGCGTTGCTCGATAAGGGCATCGCCTTCGAAGGCCAACCCGGCGGCAGCAAAGAGCTGGCGAATCTCATTGCGTCGGGCGTTCGCACTCCCGACGTCTTTATTAGTGTCAATCCGGCGCTGGTGAAGAATCTCGGCGATAAAGTTGCCTCGGCGACGACCTTTGCGGGAACGAGCCTCGGCGTCGCCTGGGCCCCGAACTCGAAATATGCCGTCCTCTTCGAACGCGCCGCCAAGGGCGCGATGCCGCTGGAGGATGCGCTCGAAACGCCGGACCTGCGCATCGGCCGCACCGATCCGAAGATCGATCCAAAAGGCGCGTATACGATCGCCGGCGTGAAGATGTGGCTGGGCGACGAGCAGGAGCAGCATCTGCTCGGGGCTGAGGAAAACCCCGCACAGATCTTTCCTGAAGAAGATCTCTTGGCGCGCGTCGATACCGGCCAAGTCGACGTCGGATTCTTCTATCGCACCGAAGCGATCGCACGCAAATACCCCTTCATCCCGTTGCCTGGAAATGCCGCGCTCACCGATCGCATCAGCTATACGCTTGCGATCATGAAGGCCGCGCCGCATCCGCAGCCCGCCAAAGATTTCGCCGATTTCGTTCTCACCGGCAGTGGCCGCGATATCCTGACGCGCGCGGGTTTGACCTATCTCAAGTGAATAATGCGCAGTTTCCCAAAGAACAAACCGCCGACGGCAGCTTCAAGCGGCAAGAAGATGCCTTTCGCGACTGGGTGACGGCCGACGGCAGCTCCGGTTATCCGGCGCAAGCCGGACGCTATCATCTCTACGTTTCGCTGGCCTGCCCGTGGGCGTGCCGCACCGTCATCGTCCGCAAGCTCAAAGGGCTCGAAGAGGCGATCGGCATGACGGTCGTCGACCCGATTCGCGACGAACGCGGTTGGCGTTTTACCGCGCAGCCCGATCCGGTCAACGGCTGGGCTTTTCTGAGCGAAGCCTACACGGCCACCGACCCCGGCTACAACGCCCGAGTGACGGTGCCGGTGCTCTGGGATAAAGAGCGCGGCCGCATCGTGAGCAACTCCGACGACGATATCATGCGGATGTTCGAAACGCAGTTCGACGCCGTCGCGACCAATCCGCAACTCGATCTCTATCCGAGCGACCTGCGTCTGCAAATCGACGAGCTCAACGACTTCCTCTACGAAACGTTCAATAACGGCGTCTACCGTGCCGGCTTTGCAACGTCGCAAGCTGCCTACGAACGCGCCGCCTACGAAGTCTTTACGACGATCGACGCAATGGAGGAGCGCTTGGCCTACCAGCGCTATCTGCTCGGCGCGCGGCCGGTCGAAACCGATTGGCGTTTCTTCGTGACGCTCGTGCGCTTCGATCCGGTCTACTACGGCCACTTCAAGTGCAATCTCCGGCGAGTGGTCGACTACCCGAATCTCTACGGGTACCTGCGCGACCTCTACCAGATCGACGGCGTCGCCGAGACCGTGGAATTCGATCAGATCAAGCGCCATTATTACATCACGCAGGACGAGATCAACCCGACCGGGATCGTGCCGATCGGCCCGATCATGGATCTCGCCGAACCTCACGATCGCGACCGTCTGGATTTCAAAACATAAGCCAAATGATCGCAAGCGTTCTTCGATGGTCGCTCTATGTTGGGATTGCTTGTTTGGTCCCCTGTGCTCTCGTTTTGGTGTGTATCTTCGTAGCCAACATCTTCCATTCGGGCCCCGAACCGCACATCTCGGCCCCCCAACCCGTCATCACCGCAACTCGCGTCCGCTAGACATACCAAGCGCTCTAGCACGCTTCAAAAAAGGGCCACGACCGGCTTTCAGCCAGGTCCTTGACATCGAACATATGTTCGATTAGCATGAATCTCCCATGGTGGCGCTAGCAGTACGGGATGAAGGCAAAATCGCGGCTTTCAAAGCCCTCAAGGCCGAGCTGAGCGCCAAAGTGGGGCCCGCTTCCCTTGCGGTCGAGGGAGCCGTTCCAACCGCCATTCCGGAACTGGACCGGCTGCTAGCGGGAGGCTTTCCTCCGGGTGCGGTCGCGACGCTCGAGGGGACGACCGGGCGCTGGAGCCTGGCAGCTGGGCTCGTCGCCGAGTTGACGCGCCGCAGCTTAGTGGCGATCCTCGACGATGGAACGCTCTATCCGCCAAGCCTGGCCGAGGCGGGAGCACGCCTCGAGCACGTCCTGGTCGTCCCCGCGAGGAAGGCGCTCGAAGTCGCACGCGCGGTCGACATCTTGCTGCGCTCGCGAATCTGCCGGCTGGTACTCATGCCGGCAATCGCGCTGCGTGACGCGATTTGGTCGCGCTTGGCGATGCTCGCGCATCGCAGCGGGGTGCTTTTGGTCGTGATGGCCGTGCGCGCCGGTGCCGCATTGAGCGCCGTCGCAGAGCTACGGCTGCACTGCGCGTTCGAGCGTGCGATCGTTCACGGCAAACGCGGGCTCTGGGGTAGCTTCGCCGGCTTCGATTTCTGCATCGACCTGCGCAAGCACAAACACCTCCCTTCGGCGCTGCTCGGAACGGCAAGACTCCGTGCTGCTCTGCGTTGATCTTCCCGGCGCGTTGCCCGAACCGGCACAGTGGGAGGAACTGCTCGATGCGCTCGATGCCGTCTCACCGCTGATCGACGACGTCCGCAGCGGCCTTGCCTATCTCGACATGCACGGCAGTTCCGGCGGAGCCTCCGCCTGGATGACGCAAACGCGCACGTTGCTCTCGGCGTATGGACGCTTGCCGCGTCTCGGCGTTGGATTGAATAAAATAGCCGCGCGCGCGGCGGCGTTCGTTGCCGACGGCAGCATCTGCCGCCCCGGTTCGGAGGCCGGGCTACTCGCCGAGCTGCCGTTATCGCTGCTCGATATCGAACCGGAGATCGTCGAACGGTTGACGCTGCTCGGAATCGAACGTCTCGGCGATCTCGCCGCGCTGCCGCACGGACCCTTCGTACGGCGATTCGGCACGGCGGCCGCACGCTGGCACGAGCTCGCGCGCGGGATCGATCGCCGGCCCTTCCTGTCGCGGAGTCGAGCCGTCGCGATCGAGGCAGCGCTCTTTGGTGAAGGTCGCGCGGTCGACGAAGTGCAGGTTTTCTTCGCCTTGCGCATGCTGTTGACGCGTGTCTGCAGCGATCTCCAACGCTGCGGAAAGCGCGCCGGTGCACTGCACCTGGCGCTCGAGCTCGAGGATGCCGGCACCGCCGCATTCGACGTTCCGCTCGCCATGCCGACGGCAGACGAGCGAACGATGTTCGAGATGATGCGCGCCAAGCTCGAAGGCGTGACCTTCGAAGCGGCCATCGTCGGTCTGCGCGTGCAGGCGCGTATCCTTGAAGAAGGAGGAGAAGCGCAGGCGCTCCTCCGCGCCGTCGACTTCGACCCCGCACGAGTCGCCGTAACGATTGCCCGGCTCGAAGCGATTCTTGGCGAGAGCGTTTCGCGCGCGACGACGCGGCAAGCGCATCTGCTCGAAGAGCGTTTTACCTACGAACCGTTTGCGCTCGACAAGCCCAAGATGACCCCCGCTCGTTCCGAGAGCGATCGCTGCCGCTCCGAGGGCACTCGTAAGGTCGTTCCTCAACTGCGCTTGCTTGAAGTGCGGGAGATTTCCGTCGAGTTGCGCGCCGGTGAGCCCGCGTTCGTCGACCGCCAAGCGGTAACGCAATGCAGCGGCCCGTGGCGCATCCAAGAGCGTCCGTTTACTCCTACGCCGGTCGGACGCGACGAATACGACGTCGTCCTCGCCGACGGACCCTTTGCCCGCATCTACCATCAAGGTACGCGCTGGTACCTCAGAGGCGTGTATGAGTGAGCTTCTTCGCATTCTCCGAGAGCGCGCGACCCAATGGGTGCGTCCCCGAACCCATCGGGTCTCGCGCTCTCACCCATGCCCGAGCTAAAGCTCGGCGGATATGCAGA
>DATAQH010000138.1:0-5169 GCA_036264815.1 Candidatus Cybelea sp. | reverse complement strand
CGGCGTGCTTTGGACCGGCTGGTACGCGGTCTACGGCGACCGCACGCACCCGCAGTCGCAGGTGCGGGTGATCGTCCAGCGCGGCGCGACGTTTGACGATATCGCACGGCAACTCGCCGGCGACGGCGTGATCGGCAACGTCTTGACGTTCCGCGCCCTGGCGAAGCTGCGCGGCCAGGACGTAGCCGTACGCGCCGGAGAGTATCGCTTCGAGCCGCACGTCACGCAGAGCGAGGTTCTGCGAGCGCTGGTTACCGGCGGAGCGCAGGTCGCATCGTGGGTGACGATCCCCGAAGGTTTTACCGCCGCGCAGATCGCGGCGCGGCTTGCGGCCGAGGGCCTGGGCTCGGAGCAGGCTCTGCACGCCGATTTTATGTCGGAGCAGATCGTCGTCGACGGCTCGCGGACGAAAAACCTCGAAGGCTTCCTCTTTCCGAGCACCTACCTGGTGCCGCTCGGCGACAACCCGCAGCACGTCGCTTCGCTCTTTACCGCGCAGTTCTATAAAGCACTGCCGCGCGACGCCGCGCTCCGGGCCAAAGCTTTGCACGTGACGGTACCGCAAGCGGTGACGGTCGCCTCGCTCGTTGAGCGCGAGGCGAAAAACGACGCGGATCGTCCGAAGATCGCCGCGGTGATCTACAACCGGCTGCGACTGCGTATGCCGCTGCAGGTCGACGCGACGATCGAGTACGCACTGCCGGCACACAAGAGCGAGCTCTCCTTCGCGGACCTCCGGATCGACTCGCCGTACAATAGCTACGTGCACGCGGGACTCCCGCCGACGCCTATCGCCAATCCTGGCCTCCCCTCGCTGCTGGCTGCGCTCGAGCCCGCAAGAACCGACGACCTCTACTACGTTTACTGCGGCAACGGACGACACGTCTTCGCAAAGACCCTGGCGGAGCACCAGGCAAACGTCGCGCGCTGCCTCCAATAACAGGGAGTAATTTCTAATGACGTCTACCAACGGCGAAAGCTCGTCTCCGCAGGGACCCCTCGAACTGCAAGACATCCTGCAGATTCAAACCAAGGAGGGCGCATCGCTGCCGTTCGAGGTCGTGGGGATTCTCGAGGATCCCGACGAGGGGCACTCTTACGCCGTCCTGCTGCACGAGCCGGAGGGCGATCTGGAGGGCGAGCAGTTCATCGTTACGGATGCCGCCGGCAATCTCTTGGAGAACGAACAGCTCGCGCAGGAGATCCTCGACGACTTCATCGCGTACGCACAGGAAGATGAGGGCGGCGGCGATTCAGAGGAGGGCCGCTGATTCGCGTTCTCTTCCTGTCCGCCAGCGTCGGTGTCGGACATCTCTCGGCGGCCAACGCCGTCAGCGACGCGCTACGGCGCATCGAGCCGGGGGCCAAGACCCGCGTCGTCGATTCATACAAGTACGCCGCGCTGGTGGTCTCGCGCGTCGTTTCAGACGGCTACCTGCGGATGGTCAAGACGATTCCGCAGATGTATCGCTATATTTACGATCGCGCCGAGCGCGCGACCGAGGTCGGGCGCTTTCGCCTTTGGGCACATCAGTTTACCGCCGATAACCTGCGCGCGCTTATCTTGCGAGAACGGCCCGACGCGGTCGTCTGTACGCACGCCTTTCCCTGCGGCGCCATGGCCGAATATAAGCGGCGCTTTGGCGACGCGCCACCGGTCGTCGCGATCGTAACGGACTTCGCGGTCCACGGTTTTTGGATCCATCGAAACATCGATCGCTACGTCGTCGCGACCGACGCGATGCGCGACGCGCTGCTTGCGCGGCACATCCGCGCCGACTCGATCTCGGTCAGCGGAATTCCGGTTCGGCCGGAGTTCGTCCCGACGAGCGAACCCCGCGACGCGTTGCGCGAGCGGCTCGACCTGCCGCGCGACCGGTACGTCGCGCTGCTGATGGGAGGAGGCTTGGGAATCGCTCCGCTCGAGCGAATGCTGAGCGCGCTGGATGGGGTGCGAGTGCCCTTAGCGGCCGTCGTCGTCGCGGGACGAAACGCGCGGATCGAGCGGCGGCTGACGCGAGCCGCGGAGAGCGTCGCGTATCCGGTGCGCGCGCTGCGGTTCGTCGAGAATATCTACGATTACATGCACGCGGCAGACGTCTTCGTGACCAAACCTGGCGGTCTGAGCACCTCGGAGGCGCTCGTGGCACGCGTGCCGCTGGTACTCTCCAAGCCCCTGCCGGGTCAGGAAGAACGCAACGCCCGCGTGCTCGCCGGCGCCGGAGCGGCCGTGCGCACGTCGCGGCTCGAGGATCTTCCGGAAATCATCGAGCACGTTCTTGAAAATCGCGCACAGCGGGAAGAAATGATTAGGGCCGCCGGGCGTTTGGGGCGCCCGAACGCAGCCGCCGACGCCGCGTCGCTGATTGCGCGGCTCGTGCAGATACGAAAGGACGTGGTAGCGTGAATCTTCCTTCGTCGCGAAGCTACGGCGGATGGCTGGCGGTGGTTCGATTCCTGACGGGATGCATCTGGATCATCCACGCCGTGCCGAAGTTCATTCACGCCGCAGATTTTCTGCCGCCGAGCGGAGCCTTCGGTCAGTACGTGACGCAAGGCATCGCCAAAGTCGGCCCCCCGTACCACGACTTTCTCGTCAACGTCGTGCAGCCAAACTCGCTCGTCTTCGCCGACCTGGTTCGCTTCGGCGAACTGCTCGTCGGAATTTCGCTGGTCATTGGACTGTTCTCGCGGCTCGGCGGCCTCTTCGGCATCGTTCTTACCGCAAACTACATGGCGGCGCGCGGCGCGCTGAGCTCGTTCAGCGGCTGGGCATCAATCGACGGGTGTTTGATGCTGCTCTCGGCGATCAGCCTCGTGCTGCCGACGGGCCGCGTCCTCGGGCTGGACGCGTTTAGCGCGCGGCGAGGCGCGCGCCGGACGGTCGTGGTGCCGGAGGTCGTACCCGAACGCCCGCTCGACGGCCCGCGCGCAGCGCAATAGGCGGCGCCGGCAGGCGGCCGGGCCTCGACGTGAAAGTTGGGCCGGTCGAGGTTGCAGTGGGGAGAGATGGCCGAGCGGCTGAAGGCGGCGGTTTGCTAAACCGTTATACGATGTAAAGTCGTATCGAGGGTTCGAATCCCTCTCTCTCCGCCATCTGTCGTCGCACGTGTTGCACGCAACGGATACAATCGGAAAAATCATGCGGTCGTAGCTCAATTGGATAGAGCAACAGGCTACGAACTTGTAGGTTGGGGGTTCGAGTCCCTCCGACCGCGATTTCCAGGGAACGGTCGTCGAAAGCCTTATTTCTACGGCTGTTTTGCGCTTTTCGGAGCCGGAAAAAGGCAAGCGACCACCGAATCGCTTAGAAAAGGAGAGGATTCCGATGAAAATACTTTTTTCTTCGCTGGTTTTGGGCGTTGCCGTTTCGGTTGGGAGCAGCGTTGTGACGTCGCAGCCGGCCGCGGCGGCGGCTCTCCCGGCTTCGCTTTCGGCGCTCGTCGGGAACTGGAACTGCACCTATAGCGGACCAAAGGGGACGGCGAAATCGACCTATGCGATTTCGCAGATGAACGACCTTTGGATCCAGGGCACCGGCGAAACCGGAGCCTACGGCGGACGTCCGGCAGGCAAGTCGTTCTTCTTTTTTGGCTACGATCCGAAGAAGCACGTCTTCATCAACATGGGGGGAAGCTCGCACCCCGGCGATTACGGCTCCTCGACGGCTGACGCCGCGGCGAGCGCGATGACGATGACGTACACGAACATCTGGCCGGCCGATCCGACCCACGAGCACGACGTCTGGCACTTTGCCCCTCACGGAATCACGATCGACTCGACCTGGACGGAGAAGGGTAAGGCGATGAGTGGAAAAGGCACCTGCACGAAGCAGTAAACCCGCTTTTGGCGCCCCCCGCCGTAACCGGTTGTCGCCAGCCTGCGGTCTTGGTATACTGCGGTCGCAAATGCGCCGGTGGGGCGCCTACGGCTCGGTAGCTCAGTGGTAGAGCAGGGGACTCATAAGCCCTTGGTCGTAGGTTCGAGTCCTACCCGAGCCAGAACGATAAAGAGTCCGGCCGCTCCAGCGGAGACGGCCGGTTTCATTCTGAGGTATCAAAAAAGTCATGTCGACGATTCCCTGCGATTTCTGTCCCCATCCGGTCGATCGGGGACAAATGGAGGAGATCGAAATCTCGCACTACGTTCCCGATAGTTCCGGTGAAGATCTGGCCTACGCGAGAACGTACTTCTTCGGGCATCCCGATTGCGTGCGCAAGTTCTACCGTACACTCGTCGACCACAAGCTCGACCTGTTCAAACACATTCCGAGCGCGGGATCTCCGCCCGATGCCGCTCGCTGACGTCGTGCGCCCGTAGCGTAGCTGGATAACGCACAGCCCTCCGAAGGCTGGGATCGGGGGTTCGAATCCCTCCGGGCGCGCATTTTACGATGAACGACGATGAGAGGTACGTACGCCGCGCGCTCGAGCTTGCCGCGGCGGCCGCCGAGGGCGGCGAGGTACCGATCGGCGCAATCCTCGTCAGCGGCGATCTGGTCCTTGAAGCAAAAAACGAAAAGGAAGCGCGCCGCGATCCGACCGCGCACGCCGAGATCTTGCTGCTGCGAGAGGCGGCCCGCCGTCTAGGCGCGTGGCGTCTTTGCGGTGCTACGCTCTTCGTCACCAAAGAGCCGTGCGTGATGTGCGCGGGCGCGATGATTGCCGCTCGCATCAAGCGTCTTGTCTACGGCGCTCCCGACCCGAAGGGCGGTGCGGACGGCGGTGCGTTCGACGTCCTGCGCTCGGCGCGCACCAATCACCGCATCGAGGTCACCGAAGGCGTGCTGCAAACCGAGGCAGCCGAACAGTTGCAGCGCTTTTTCGCGCAAAAACGCGCGGACGCTCAAAGGGAAGCAGGTCTGGACACCTCCGCGTTCCAACCGTAGGCCTCGGAGAGGTGGTCGAGTGGTTGAAGGCACCCGCCTCGAAAGCGGGCGAACGTTAACAGCGTTCCGTGAGTTCGAATCTCACCCTCTCCGCCATCGTTCGACAACGCGTCGACACCGAGCGAACTCCTTCGACATCCTTCGACATCCTTCGACATCCTTCGACAAGCTCAGGATGACACGCGGGGTTAGGCGCGGGGAAGGCTTACGGTAAAGCGCGAGCCGGCCGGGCTTGAATCGAGCGTGATCGTGCCGTGCGCGCGGTCGACCGCGCGCGTGAC
>DATAQH010000110.1:0-3613 GCA_036264815.1 Candidatus Cybelea sp. | reverse complement strand
CGAAAGCTGACGCCCGCGCGCCGCGCCGCGTCCCAAATATAGCCGCTGCTTGGAACTCCGGCTCCCACTCCCGTGAGCACGTCGTCGTCGTCGAGGCGATCGCCGTAGACGGGCGGCCACGTTCGTTCGACGTAGTCGTTTGCAAAGGCGCCGTCGGCCCAGTTGTGACCGGCGTCGCTCACCTCGCCGCTGGCGTAAAAGTTATCGAACAGCCCGAAGCGCTGCGAGAGAGCGTGCTGATTCGGCGTCACCCGCGCGCCGAACCAAACGAGTTTGGGATCGCCGTTGCCGGCGGGCATGTCGCCGAGGATCTGATCGTACGTGCGATTCTCTTTGAGGATGAAGAAGACGTGTCGAACGGGACCGCCGGGGTGCAGAATCGTGCGCGACGGCCGCGGTGCGGCTCCCTGTGCGCCTTGCGGATTCGGCGGCAGGGCGGCGCTCGTCGAGACCTCACGAATCGAGCCGAACTGGATCGCGGCGATGTAGCCGCGGTTGCTGCGGCTCATCACGTCGAAATCGGGGTTCGGCTTCGTGCCTTCGCCTTTGCCGTCGATGACCAAGAGTTCGTTGCCGAGGGGCACGATATCGGTCGGGTACCACCCCGCGGGGAGGCGCGCCGATACGCGGCCGTTGCGCAAGACCGCGACCTCGTTTGCGGCTCCCAGGCTGACGAAGAGCCGGTCGCCTTCGAGCGCGAGCGCGTTGGGCGAGGAGCCGATGGCGTGCGCCACGCTGCCGACGAAAACGTCGCTGCGTCGCTTGCCGGTCTGCGCATCGTACAGGCCGACCGTGTCGGCGTCGGCCTGCGCGACGTAGAGCGTATTTCCGCTTGCGAGGACGTCGCTCGGATGCAGGTCCGTCGTAATGTGGCGCACGCGCAGCGTTGCGACGTTGACGGCGGCGACGTAGCTCGCCGATCGAACCGCCGCGAAGAGCGTCTTGCCGTCGGTGGAGAAGGCGAGGCTGCGAGGCCTCAGGCCGACCGCGACCGGACGCGCCTCGCGAAGTGCGTCGAGTTTGCCGATGCGGACGGCACCGTCGCCGTTGAAGGCAACCGCGAATATGCCGCGGTACTCCGCGACCGAGACCGGATAGGATTTCGGCGGCAGCGCGATCTTTCGAACCCTCTCCGCGTGCGGATCGATCGCAAAGAGTGCGTCCGCATTGGCGCCGGCGACGAAGATGCCGTGTTGCGTCCACACCGGGCGCCCGTACGCGCCGGCCAAGTTGTAGCGTTTGACGAGCCGCAGCCCGCGCGTCGCGTAAAGCGAAAGGGCCGGCGGATTGAAGCCGGATTCGACCACCGCGATCGTCGCGCCGTCGGGCGATCGCGCGGCGCCTTGCGGCATGGTCCCGGTTGCGGCCATCGCTCCGGACGGCGCTTGCAGCGCCCAGCCGTTGGGGAGAACGCTGCGCGCGGCGTCTTGAGCGTGAAGAGCGGACGAACCGAGGATAAGCGACGCAACGGCGGCTAGCACGATGGCGGCGAAGAACGGCGCGCGATTTCTCACAAACTTTCAAAAGCTCCCTAGCGATTCGACGTCGTGCTGTTTTTCGCCACCGGGCGCGCTGCGTCTTTGCTTGCGAGCGAAACCGGCGACACCGTTGCCGGGTCATTTGTGCGCGTGAAGCGGTGGGAGCGAACGATGCCCTGGATGGCGCTCGGAATCGTCTACGTCTTTTGGGGTTCGACGTATCTCGGCATTCGCGTTGCGGTCGAGACGATTCCGCCGTATCTCATGACGGGCGCGCGCTACGCGATCGCGGGCCTACTACTTTTGAGCTGGCAGTGGTTCGCCGCAAAGCGCAAGCTGGGACTCCCGAGCCGCAAGGAGCTGTGGCGAATTGCTTCAACCGCGTTCTTGCTGCTGGTGGTCGGCAACGGCCTCCTCTGTCTTTCGGAGACGCGCGTCGAATCGGGAACTTCGGCGCTGTTGATCGCCACGACGCCGATTTGGATGATTTTGCTCGATGCGCTGCGCGTCCGTAGGCTGCCGAGCCTCGTTGGAGTCGCCGGAATGGTCGTCGGAAGCGCCGGGATCGCCGTGCTCGTCGGCCGGGGAGCGGGGCACGCGAACGCGCTCTTCGCCGGCCTCATTCTGCTCGCGTCTCTCTCTTGGGCGCTGGGGTCGGTTTTCGTCGGGCGCGAGGATCACCACCCCTTGACCGCTTCGCTCGAGATGAGCATCGGAGGTGCGCTCTGCATCGTCGTCGGGCTCGCAACCGGTGAGGCGTCACAGCTGCACTTCGCCGCGATCTCTGCCGCCTCGTTATGGGGCATGCTCTGGCTGATAACCGGCGGAGCACTCGTCGGATACAGCGCGTACGCCTACGTCGTCCGCGTGCTCCCGACGGCCACGGTTGCCACCTACGGTTACGTCAATCCCATCGTCGCCGTAATTCTCGGCGCGCTCGTGCTCGGAGAGCGGGTGACCTGGAACGTTCTAATCGGCGGCGTAGCGGTCGTGCTTTCCGTGATCTTGATTCTGTTGGGCAGCCGCCGCGTTTCCGAGGAACTTCGCGCCTGACGCTGCGTGCCGGACGCTGCGCGCCGGACGCTGCGCGCCGGACGCTGCGCGCTAAGGCGCCAGCTCGGCGCGGGTGTCGACGTCGAAGAACGCGCCTTCGTCTTCGCTGCGCAGCGCGTGCCGGACGAGCGACGGATCCTCACGCAAAACGTGCAGGGTGTCGCCATCGGGCAGCGTCGCGATCCTGCGGCGCGTGCGCGCGGCAAAGAGGACGGGGTGCCCCGGCGCGCCGCTGCGCGCGTGCACCGGGTACGCGACGTCGGCCTCGGCGAGCGCAGCGCAGAGCTCGGCGATGAGGGCCTCGGTCACCAGTGGTTTATCGCCGAGAAGAACGACGAGCGCGTCGCTCGGGGAAATCGCCGCGTCGGCAAGGGCGAGCGAGTGTGCCATACCGCGCTGCGGCTCGGGGTTGACGACGAGCGTGATGTCGTCGCGATCCCGCAAAACGCGGGCAACTTCGGCGCCGGCGACCAGTACCGGCCGCCACCGCCGCGCCGCCGCGATCGCGTATTCGATCAGGGGCCTTCCCCGAAAGGACATCAGCAATTTTTGCGCGCCCGTGCGCGTCGAAAGACCCGCCGCTAAGATAACCGCGCGAGCCTGCGGCGAGCGCGTCATCGCCTCAATGCTTTTGCGATGCTCCCGACGCCATCGGCGTCCACGTCTTACCGCCGTCGGTAGAATACTCGGTGCGCCAGTTGTACAGGTTCGGATTCACCCATACGTTGAGCGTGCGAATCGTAACGTTCCCGCCCTTATCGGTGAACGAATAGGGGTAGGTGATCGTGTTCCCGTCGACGGTAATGGTCATCGAGGTCGTCCGGCTCGCGTGGACGTTGTAGAAGCGATACGCGCTGCCGGCCCGATCGTACGTGTAGATTCCGAGATCGTCGTCGTTGGCACCGTTCATCTGCACGCTTTGCTGGCAAATTAAGAAGAGACGATTGTTCGACCAGGCGCAGGTCGTCGTCGCGGTTGCCGCGCCCGCCTTGCTGTAGGGCCCGTCGACGAACGTACCCTGACTCTGCCAGGTGCCGACGAAGCGATCCAGTTCGTCGAGCGGAGCACAAAGCGCGCGGCAC
>DATAQH010000405.1:0-12429 GCA_036264815.1 Candidatus Cybelea sp. | reverse complement strand
CGCCAAGTTCGTGCCGGGGTGGGACATGCACGGACTCCCGATCGAGTACGAGACGCTCAAGCACCTCGGCATCAAAGATTTTCATTCGATCGATCCGCTCGAGCTGCGCGAGCAGTGTAAAGAGCGCGCGCTCTACTGGCTCGACCGCCAGCGCGAGCAACGCCGGCGAATGGGGAACTTCGGGCTCTGGGACCGGCCGTATCGCACGATCGACCCGTCTTTTGAAGCGACGATCGTCAACGCGCTCGCCGATCTCGCCGCGCGCCAGCAGCTCTACAAAGGTTTGCGCTCGACGCTGTGGTGCGTTCACGACGAAACGGCGCTGGCCGAGGCGGAGATCGAGTACGAGCCCCGCGTCTCCCCGTCGATCTACGTGCGCTTCTCTGCAAACGGCGATCAGCGCGAGCGAATTCTCGAAGCGTTCGGCGTCGACGCTCCCGGTAGAGAGCGCACGTCGTTTCTCATTTGGACGACGACGCCCTGGACGCTGCCCGCCAACGTCGCGATCGCACTGCGCCCCGACGCGACGTACGGCCTCTACCGCGTCGGCGGCGAAATGGTCATTGCCGCCGAGGCACTGGCGCCGCGTGCGTTCGGCGAGCGCTTCGCCGGCGCCACGCTCGCCGGCCGAGCCCGCGGCGAGCAGCTCGACGGTCTGGCCGTACGTCATCCCTTTATGGATCGGGACTCGGTCGTCGTGCTGGCGGACTACGTCGATCTCGAAACGGGAACCGGAGCGGTGCATACCGCGCCGGGTCACGGAGCCGACGATTTCGATACCGGCATGAAGTACGATCTGCCGATTCTCAATCCGGTCGACGCCGCCGGGCGCTTCACCCCCGAAGCCGGTCCCTACGCCGGCCTGCAGATCTTTGCGGCGAACGACCGAATCGTCGACGACCTGCGCGCGAGCGGCGCTCTGTGGAGCGCGGCCGAATACGAGCACTCGTATCCGCATTGCTGGCGTTGCCGCAACCCGGTTATCTTTCGTGCGACCGCGCAGTGGTTTCTCGCCATGGATCAAAACCTGTTGCGCGCGCACGCACTCGATGCGACCGACGCGGTCGAGTACGTGCCTGAGTGGGGGCGCGCGCGTCAACGCCAAATGATCGAGACCCATCCGGAGTGGTGCCTCTCCCGCCAGCGCACGTGGGGAACTCCGATTCCGGCGCTGATCTGCAAAGCGTGCAACGAGTCGATTCTCGATCCGCGCGTCGCGCGAAGGGCGGCCGAGCGATTCGGTGAGGCCGGCGCCGGCGCCTGGTGGAGCGATCCGGTCGACGTCTATCTTCCCGACGGATTCGTCTGTCCGCGTTGCGGTACGACGGAGTTCGAGAAGGAGAAGAACATCGTCGACATCTGGTTCGAATCGGGGGTAACGCACCTCGCGGTGCTCGGCCGAGAGGGCTTGCCGTGGCCGAGCGATATGGTTCTCGAGGGCGCCGACCAGTTTCGCGGCTGGTTTCGCAGCTCGCTGATCACCGCGGTCGCGATCAAAGGCCGCGCACCGTACCGCCGCGTCATGAAGAACGGCTGGGTGAACGACGAACAAGGGCGCCCGATGTCCAAATCGCGCGGCACCGGCATCGATGCGAACGACGCGATGTCGCGCTGGGGTGCGGACGTCTTGCGCTTGTGGGCCGGATCGGTCGAGCCGATCGACGACGTACGCTTCGGGCCCAACGTCATCGAGCAAGTCGGCCGCGTCTATCGCAATATCCGAAACCGCATGCGGTTCATGCTCTCGAATCTCGACGACTTCGCCGCGGACGAGGTCGTGACGCGCGAGGCGATGGAGCCGATCGACCTGCTTGCCTGTACCGTCGCCGACGCGTTTGTCGCCGGCGTAAAAAACGCGTACGATCGTTGCCAGATCCACGACGCCTATCTACGTATCGTGGAGTTCGAAAGCACGATGTCGAGCCTGTACTTCGACGCGCTCAAGGACCCGCTTTACTCTCGCGCGCGTAACGACCCGCGGCGGCGCAGCGCGCAATCGGCGCTGCTCTACGTTTTGACGCGCTTCTTGACCGCGGTCGCGCCGGTGCTTTCGTTTACGGCCGAAGAAGCTTGGCAGCATCTCCCGCAATGGGCGCGCGCGAACGCGCAGAGCGTCTTCGACAGCTCGTTCGATGCGGGCCGGTTTCGTGGGGGCGCCGAGGGCGATCTCGCCCTCTGGGAGCGGCTGCGCGAACTGCGCGCGCGGGTCGCCGCGTCGCCGTCGCCGCGGGACTTCGAAGCGCGCCTCGTCCTAACGATGCCTGCTCCGGCCTACAAGCTTCTCGCCGCGCTCGGCGACAACTTGCGTGAAGCCCTGGTCGTCTCGCAATTGGAGCTGCGTGCGGGCGATGCGGAGGAGTTCGAACTTCTTCCCGCCGAGGGCGAAAAGTGCGCGCGCTGCTGGAAGTACCGCGAGCTGGGCGGCAATCCGGAGCACCCCGAGATCTGCTCGGACTGTGCGCGGGTCGTTTTGGGGCTAGAGCACTCGCCGTAGGCGACGATCGCGAAACGGCGCCCAGCGGTTTGCATCGATCGCCTCGCGCGCTTCGCGCATCAGGGCGCCAAGCAGGTAGACGTTGTGATAGCTGAGCAGCCGCGCACCGAGCATCTCTTTTGCGCGAAACAGGTGAGCGAGGTAGGCCCGGCTGTACGTCGTGCACACCGGGCAATCGCACTCCCCATCGAGCGGCGCGACATCCCGCACGAAAGCCGCGTTGAACAAGTTGAGCTCGCCGTCGTGCGTCATCGCCCGGCCGTTTCGTCCGCAACGCGTGGGATAGACGCAGTCGAAGAGATCGAGGCCGGCATCGATGGCTTCGAGCAGATCGTCCACCGTGCCAACGCCCATCAGATATCTCGGCTTCGACTCCGGGAGCAGCGCTGCCGTGCGGCGCGCCGCGGCGTACATTTCCTCCCGCGTTTCACCAACGGAGAGGCCGCCGATCGCGTATCCGGGAAAGTCGAGCTCGACCAAGTCTCGGGCGCTGCGCTCGCGTAACGCGAAGTCGAGGCCGCCTTGTACGATGGCAAAGAGTGCGGTCGCGTCGCTCGCCGCTGCGGCCGCCGAGCGCCGCGCCCATTGCGTCGTCAGCCGAACCGACTCTTCGATCTTTTCCCGCGTCGCGGGTAGCTTCACGCAGACGTCGAGCACCATTGCGACGTCGCTGCCGATGCGTTCCTGAAAGGCGACGACGTTTTCGGGAGTGAAGCGATGCGCGCTTCCGTCGAGGTGGGAGCGAAAGGTCACCCCCTCATCGTCCAGTTCGCGACGGCTCTCGAGGCTGAAGACCTGAAAGCCGCCGGAATCGGTGAGAATCGGATGCTCCCACGCCATGAAGCGATGCAGACCGCCGGCCGCTTCGAGCGTTTCGATTCCGGGTCGTAACCAGAGATGGTACGTATTCGCAAGCACCATCTGCGCGCCGGCACGCTCCAGATCGCCCGGCGTCAAAGCCTTTACGGTTGCGGCCGTCCCCACCGGCATGAAGCACGGCGTCTCCACGACTCCGTGCGTGAGCTGCAATCGCCCCCGCCGCGCGCCTCCGGCCTTCGCGAGCAGCGTAAACCCCCCACTCATCGCGAGAGCAGGCGTAGAGGGCAAGGGTGAGCGGTTCCGCGGCGTCACGTACCGCTCACCCTTGCGCGGCAACAACTGCTCTCGCGTGAACATACTCCGGGGGCGGCTGCGCTTCGAACGACATCGGCTCCCCGGTGCGCGGATGGCGGAAGGAGAGACGCCACGCGTGGAGCGCTTGCCCCGGGAGCTCGAAACGCGACTCGGTTTTTCCGTAGAGCGGATCGTTGAGAATGGGGTGGCCGATCGCGGCGAGATGCACCCGAATTTGGTGAGTACGCCCGGTTTCGAGCCGGAAGACCAGTTCGGAGTACTTTTCGAAACGTTCTCGCATTTCGTAGTGCGTGACGGCCGGTTTTCCATCGGCCGTGATGGCGAACTTCAAGCGGTTGCGCGGATCGCGGCCGATCGGGCCTTCGATCGTGCCGAGCGGGTGTTCGGGAACCCCTCGCACCAGGCCCAGATATTCACGCTCGATGCGCCGCGCTTTCATGGCAACGCCCAGCGCGTGCAGGCTTTCCTCGCGCTTGGCGACCACGAGCAGCCCGGAGGTGTCCCGGTCCAGACGATGGACGAGACCGGGCCGCAAGAGATCGCCGGGAGGCCGCGCCGCGACGTGTCCGAGAAGTGCGTTCACCAGCGTTCCGCTCGTTGCGCTGTGCGCCGGATGCGTAATCATACCGGCCGGTTTGTCGATGACGAGCAGGTCCTCGTCTTCGTAAACGATGTCGAGCGGGATCGATTCCGGGAGCGCGACCAGCGCCTCGCGCAGTTCGATTTGAAACTCGAGAACGTCGCCGGTCTCCACGGGCCGGCTCGGCTTCACCGAAACTCCGTTCAGGGTGACGGCGCCGCGGCGGGCGCTCTGCGCGATGAGCGATCGCGGGGCGCCGCAGAGCGCGGCGATCAGAACGTCGGTACGCTTTCCGGCCTGCTCAGCGGTGACGACGTGTAACAAGGCTCGAGAGAATCAATAGACCGACTCCCACCGTGATGCAGGAGTCCGCAACGTTGAAGATGTTCGGCCAAATGCGATAAAAGTCGATAAAATCGATGACGAAGCCGTAGTGCAGGCGATCGACGATATTGCCGATGGCGCCGCCGACGATCATGCCGAAGGCAATGCGCACCGTCTGCGATCGCGCGGCGGCCTCGCGGAAGCTGAACCAGAAGAGAACGAGCACGACGATCGCCATGCCGATCAGCAAAACGGCGCTGCTGCCGAAGAGTCCGAACGCGCCGTGGACGTTGCGCTCGAACGTCCAATTGAGAAGACTGGGAATTATCGTCCGGCACGGCGGAGGTATCGGGGCGCAGGTTCGGAGGACCCAAACCTTGCTGTACTGATCGGCGGCAAGCGTCGCGATCGCCGCAACGGCGATGACGAGCGCCTGTTTGAGGCTAGAGATTCGGTTGCGGTACAAACTGATAGAACCATCCGGCGACGTTGAGGAATGCATTGTTGACGAGAACCAATCCGACGGCAATGAGAAACGCGCCCGAGGCGAACTCGATCGCCCGCAACGAACGCTTGATTCGCCCCAGGAACGGCAGAACGACGCCGATCGCCAGAGCGGTTGCCAGGAACGGGAGCGCCAGCCCAAGGCAGTAGAACGAGAGCAGCAGCGCCGCCGCGGCGCTGTGCTGTTGCGACGCAATCGCCAAAATCCCCGCTAGAATCGGGCCGATGCAGGGCGACCAGCCCGCCGCAAAGGCCATGCCGACCAGCCCCGAGGTCCAGAGGGTGCGCCGGTCGAGGTTCAGGTGAGCTCGCGTGTCCCGCAGCAGCAACGGCGGGATCCGCAGCATTCCCATCATCTGCAGGCCCAGCAGGACGACCAGCACGCCGCCGATCTGCGCGATCAGCACCCGGTTCGCATCGAGCACCCCGCCGATCGCGCTCGCGCTCAAGCCCAGCGCGATGAAGATGAGACTGAATCCGGCGACGAACGCAAGCGCGTGCGATAGCAAGTGCATCCTCGTTTTAGCCGACGTCGAGGATTGCAGATCTTCCAGGCTCTCGCCAGTAAGCAAGGATAGGTAAGCCGGTACCAGCGGGAGGACGCACGGCGAAACGAAGGAAACGAGGCCCGCAAGGAAGGCGATGCCGGCGGTGATATGTGTCGTCGCGGTCATCTGTGAAGATTGTTAGAAATGCAGCACTGGTTCACCTATCCGAACATCGACCCCATCGCGATCCACCTGGGTCCTCGCTTCGGTATCCACTGGTACGGAATCGCCTACTTGGTCGGCTTTGTCTGCGTCTACCTATGGATGAGCCGCCCGGCCGGACTGCTGCGCCTTGGGCTCACCAAACAAGACATTCAGGATTTTCTCTTCTACGCGCTGGTCGGCGTGATCGTGGGCGGCCGAACCTTCTTCGTGATCAACGACATCATCAGCAAACACGACGCGTCGATGTACGTCTCCAATCCGATCGATTTTATCGCGATCTGGAACGGCGGCATGGCCTTCCACGGCGGTCTCGTCGGCGTGCTGATCGCGATCTGGATCTTCGTGCGCCGTCATCCGGGCCTCAAGTATACCGTCGTGGGCGACGAGGTCGTGATGATGCTGCCCGTCGGCATTACGCTCGTGCGCCTCGTGAACTTCATCAACGACGAACTGTGGGGCGACGTTTGCCAGCCGGACCATCCGTGGTGCATGGTCTTTCCCGCGGCGCCGCTGGTCAACGGCATGCCGGCCTATCGTCACCCATCGCAGATTTACGAGGCGATCCTCGACATCTTGACGCTGCCGATTATACTCCTCATCTACCGGCTCAAGCCCAAGGACGGCGTGGTCGCCTGGACCTGGTTCACGCTTTACGGGATCACGCGGACGATCGCGGAGATGTGGCGCCAGACGGACTTCAGCGCAATGGGCCTGACCGGCGGCCAGCTCTATGCGCTGCCGATGATCGTCGTCGGCGTCGTCGGCGTGGTCTTTTGCGCGACGCGGCCCGGTCCCAGAACCGAGGCGCGCAGCGTAGCGGCGCGCCCGGCTCGTGGATGAGCCAAAGCGTCGTCGAACGCTACCGTGCGCTGCTCGGCGACATCGACGAGGAACTCCAGCGGTGCCGGCGCGAGCCGGCCAGTGTGACGCTCGTCGGCATCGGTAAGCGTCAGAGCATCGCCTCAATCGCCACGGCCATCGAGGCCGGCTTGACCGATGTCGGCGAGAGCTATCTCCAGGAGGCACAACGCCAGTTTGCAGCGCTCCCGCCGGTGCGCAAGCACTTTGTCGGCCATCTGCAGACCAATAAGGCCCGTGGGATTGCGCAAACCTTCGATCTCGTGCAGAGCGTCGACCGCAGCGAGGCCGGCATCGCGCTCTCGAAGGCCGCCCTCGAGTGCGGCAAGAGGCTTCCGGTCTTGCTTCAGCTCAATGTCTCGCCGGTCGAGCGTTTCGGATGCCCGCCCGGCGAGGCCGAGCGACTCGCCGAGATGCTCCGCGGGCAGGCGGGCTTGCGTCTCGAGGGCGTCATGGCCATCGGGCCGCTGACGACAGACCGTGACGCGATCTCATCCGCTTTTGAGCTTGCCGCCAAGACCTTGGAGCGTATAGGTGGAACTACGCTCTCCATCGGCATGTCGGGAGATTGGCGCGAGGCTCTGCGAGCAGGTTCGACGATGTTGCGCATCGGTGAGGCGCTCTTTGGCCCGCGCACAGATGGGAGGCACCCGTGAGCGTTTTTAGTAAGATCGGCTCGTTCTTCTCGATTCGCGATGACGAAGAAGAGTTTTACGAAGAAGAAGTTCCTAGCGGACGCGTCGTACCGTTGTCGAATGCGGGCCGGCGCGGCGGCACGCAGGTGAGCGTCTTCTCTCCGCGCAGCTATCAGGACGTCGTCGAAATCGCCGATGCATTGCGCAGCCGTCAAGTCGTCATCGTGAACCTGCAGAACGCCGATCGGACGCTCTTACAGCGCGTCGTCGACTTTACTTCTGGCGTCGCTTATACGATCGACGGCAAGATTCAGAAACTCGCCGAGTCGATCTACCTGGTCGTTCCGGCGGGCATCGTGGTAAACGCCGCGGGTCTGCGCGACTCCATGATGACGGACGGTACCTTCGATTTCATGACCAATAGGACGTAGGACGCGAAGCGATGCAAAAAATTACACCGGTAGACATACAGCACAAGTCGTTCAAGAAGGCGCTGCAGGGTTACGACCGCGCGGACGTCGACGCGTTTCTGGACGAGGTCATCGAGACGTTCGAAGATGAGGCACAGCAGCGAGCCGCGCTCGAGGCCGAGATCGCCGACCTCAAGGAACGCGTGAGCCACTTCAAGGCGATGGAAGAATCGCTTCAAAATACCCTCGTGCTCGCACAGCGCACTGCCGACGAGGTCAAAGCGTCGGCGCACAAGGAAGCCGATCTCATCAAAGAGCAGGCGAGGCTCGCAACGCAACGCGAGATCACCGGCTACAGCGATGCGATCGCCGAGGTGCGGCGCGAACAGCAGCGCGCGGTCGAAGCGACCGAGAAAGCAAAGAGCGAGCTGCGCAGTCTGCTGATGACGCATCTCGCGCTGCTCGAACGTGCGGAATCGTTGGCGAGCAACGGCGAGGCGCAGAGTGCGCCCAAAGCCGAGAGTGCTCCCCCCGAGCCGGCGCCCAAACACGACGACACCAAGCGCATTACCGTCTATTAGCACCGTCGCGCTCCTGGCCGGCGACGGGATCGGCCCCGAAGTCGTCGCCGCGGCGGCTCGCATTCTCAAACACGTCAGTCCCTCCGTCGAATGCGCCGAAGCGCCCGTCGGCGGCGCGGCGCTCGCGCTCGGGATGCCGGCGCTGCCGGCGCAGACGCGCGAGCTCTGCGAGCGCAGCGCCGCGATCCTTTTCGGCAGCGTCGGCCTGCCGGAATACGAGGGTAAGCCGCTTGTCGATCGTCCCGAGTATGCGCTCTTTCTGCTGCGGCGAGATTTCGAGCTGTACGCGAACCTTCGTCCGGTGCGCGTCTTCGCGGGCCTCGAGGATGCCTCGTCGCTGCGCCCCGAACTCGTCCGCGGCCTCGATCTCATGGTCGTGCGCGAGCTTACCGGCGGCATCTACTACGGCCGCCCGAAGGAACAACGCACCGTCGACGGCGTCGACGAGGCCGTCGACACGATGATCTATCGCGCGCCGGAGGTCGAGCGGATTGCGCGCGTCGCGTTCGACGTTGCCCGGGCCCGGCGCAAACACGTCACGTCCGTCGACAAGCAGAACATTTTGGAAACGTCGCGTCTCTGGCGCCGGGTCGTGCAAGCGGTGGCCGCCGGCTACCCGGACGTCCGGCTCGAGCATTTACTCGTCGACAACGCGGCGATGCAGCTCGTGCGCCGGCCTGCGGATTTCGACGTTATCGTCACCGAGAATATGTTCGGCGACATCCTCTCGGACGAGGCCGCCATCCTTACCGGCTCGATCGGAACGCTGCCGAGCGCGAGCCTTGGAACGCGGGGTTCGCCGGGGCGGCAGTTCGGTCTGTACGAGCCGATCGGCGGCACGGCGCCCGACATCGCCGGAAAAGGCGTCGCCAATCCCACCGCTGCGATTCTCTCCGCCGCGATGATGCTGCGCCACAGCCTCGGCGACGAACGCGGTGCGGCGCAGATCGAGCGCGCGGTCGATCGCGTCTACGCCGACGGCCTGCGCACCGCGGAGCTGTCTTCCGCGTCGCCGGGCGACTCGCTGGGCACGGGCGCGTTCACCGACGCCGTCATCGCCCGGCTCTAGGGGTCTGCCGGAAGCCGGTCCTCAAACCGGCGTTGATTCTTGCGCGACCTTGCGGCCGATGAAGTCGATGAAACGGACGCTCACCACGGCGTGATCGCCGGGATGCCGGGCGACCCAGATCGACCGCCAGCGCACGAGCGCCTCTTTCCGCATCGCCGCCAGGGTGTCGTCGTCGGCGTCGATATAGCCCTGCAGATCGATGCTGACGATCAGCGTCGTCTGCGGTTTGACGTCGAAGCCCATCGCGATTCCGGCGTAGCGGGATTTCAGCGGCGCGAGCGCTTCGATCTCCGCGTCGTCGAGGCGTTGCTGCGGCGAGGGTTGGCTGCACGCGACGAGCATGCAGACCGTCCATGCGACGGCAAAGAGGCGGCCAAACCGAACGGCTACCATGCGTTCATGGACGGAATCGGTTGGGCGGCCAGCGCAATGGTCGCGGCGCGAACGCGGCTCGAGATTGCCACGGAAAACCTCGCTAACGTATCGACCGACGCTTTTCGCCGCGTCGAGGCCCGGAGCTTTCTCACCGCACGCGGGGTAACGATCGAGCGCACGTCGCACGGCGGCGGCGTTTTGCATCGTACGGGCCGCGATCTCGATTTCGCGATCGTGGGCAACGGCTCGTTCAAAGTCCGCGACGCCGCCGGGCGCATTAGCGAGACGCGGGCGGGCGCATTCGTCCGCGAATCGGACGGAACGTTGCGCGACCTCCGGGGACGCGCAGTGCTGGGGCTCCACGGCTCACTGCGCGTTCCTGCGGGAGCGAGTGTCGACGCGCGAGAGTTTGCGCTCCCACCGGGTACCCGCATCCAGAACGGATTCCTCGAAGGGCCCGCGGTCGACGCAATCTCCGAGATGGTCGACGTGCTGGCGGCAGAGCGTTCGTTCGAGAGCGCGCAAAAAGCGGTCGCCGCAATCGACGCGATGCGCGGCAAGTCCGCCGAAGCGGCGCGCGTGAAGTAGGAGGAGTATCAGATGGATCGAGCCCTCTTCGCGGCGGCAAGCGGCATGGCGGCGCAGCAGCGGAATCTCGATACGATCGCGGACAACCTCGCCAATGCCGGCGTCATCGGCTTCAAGGGATCGGTGGCGAGCTTTGCGGAGCTCGTCGTGCCGGGCGGCGGCGGACAAGGCACCGTCGCGCTCGGATCGCACGTGCTCTTCGGGCAAGGCAAACTAGCGCGCACGGCCGGCCCCTTCGATCTCGCCATCGACGGCCCGGGCTTCTTCGAGGTCGTCGACGCGCACGGGCGGCACGCCTACACGCGCGACGGGCAGTTCTCGCGCGCGGCAGACGGCACGCTGCGCAATGCGCTCGATTACCGGCTCGCGGGAGTTCGAATTCCCGCCGGCGCGCTCTCCGCGAGCGTCGACGAGAGCGGCACCGTACGCGCGGTCTTTCCCGCAGGTTCGCGCACGATCGGGCATATCGCAATAGCGCAGTTTCCGTCTCCCGATCACCTGCGCCCGATCGACGGGGCGATCTTCGCGGCGACGCCGGCAGCCGGCAAGATCGAAACGGCCGGCGCGGGCTCACCCGACGGTCCGAAAATTCGCTTTGGCATGCTCGAAGAGTCGAACGTCACGATCGTCGACGCGATGATGCAGATCCTGACCGCGCAGCGCGCGTACGAGGCAAACGCTAAGGGCGTACAGGCGGCAGATGAGATGCTCCGCATCGCCAACAATCTGCAACGTGGATAAAACAGCTGATGCGCGGTTCACACCGACCGCGTTATAGCGTAGGGACTGGCTCCATCGCCGGCTGACGGGCAGTTAACCAAAGGTACGCCGACCCGGATCGGTGCGCGAGTGCTGCGAGCGTTTCCACTTCGCCGGGTAAGTAATGCGTGCGATCGCGCTTCGGTCCGCAGGCGATGAAGCCAACGACCTGAGTATGCGCCGCCATCGGTAGCAGCAACGAGCCGCGGAGTGGATGTTGGGGCTCGTCGCATTCGAACGCTTCGTTGAAGCCGCGTAGCCGAAGCACGGCGAGGTCGTCGATGGCAAAGAGCCTCGGCAGCTCGTGCGAGTGCGGCGTGGCCAGGACGAACGACGAGCCTTCCACCGCATAGATTGCGACGAAGTCGCTGTCCAGTCGCGTGCGAAGCGCGTCGTACGTTTGCGTGAGAAGGCGCTGCGGGTCGGGGATCAGGTCGATCTCTTTGGTAAATCTCCGGAGCGCCTGTAAGGCCAAAACTTGCGCTCTGAAGATGAGCTGGTTTAGAGCGTGTTCGACCCGCCGGTGGGCGCTCGTCAACAGAACACCTAAAAAGACGGCCAAAGCGAGTTCCACAACCATCGCGAAGCGCGATTCCTCCAGCCAGTGATGGACGATCCATTCGACGAGCGCTAGTAACGCGACGATGGCCGTCGTCAACATCCCGTAAACGAGTGCGCGGCTGACGACCAGCCGTATGTCGAACAGCCGGTGTTTGAGAATGGTGTACGCGAGCGCCATCGGAGCCAGCGCGCAAAAAATAACCGCAACGTTGTTCCACCAGATCGGCAAAAATATTCCCAGCGTACCCTCGAAAAATCCAGTGATGAGACCCGGCACGAACGCGACCGTCATCGCCGCGACCATCCAGCGCAGCCGATTGCGTTCTTCCGCAGCGACGGTTGCATACCGCGCGAGCAAAACGAAAACTGCAACCGAAAATAGACCGTAGAATATCGTATTGCTGACCGGCACCAGGGCGATGGCTCGGCCGACGTTGCCAACAGCGTAGAGCATAGTTGACGCCATATTGAGCGCTGCAAGAGCCGGCGCTACCCCAAAGAGCACGATCCGTTCGGCCGCGAGTGCTGATCCCCTAAGCGGTACGTCCGGGAAGCGCAGCGCAAACGAGAACAGTGCCGCAGCGCCCGCCGCGGCGGCGACGGCCTGAACGAGAGACAAACAGAATAACGCTGGGAACGACAGATACTCGACGTACAGTGTGCCGCTGTCGCACATGCTGAAGGCGAACAAATAGAAGGCCCACGTGACGGCACTCGGCCGAACGAGCACCAGCGTCGCGGCGACGAGAATAAAGAAGATCAGCGCCGAGCAGGCGATCAGGTCCGTGACATTGTCGGCGGGCGTGCGGGGACGGGGACGGGCGACAACGGTAACCGTCTTTCC
>DATAQH010000389.1:0-26284 GCA_036264815.1 Candidatus Cybelea sp. | reverse complement strand
AAGTTCTGGCGGATCTCCGTGATGCGCTGCTGGACGATCGAGCGCACTTGCGAGTGCAGCCGCTCCTTTTGTTCGTCGGGAAGGCGCCGGTAGACCATATAGCCGGCCGCCGAAAGAAGGCCGCCGAGCAGCCCGGCGAGGACGATTTTTCCGGCCTCGCCAGCCTCGTCATCTTCGCCAGCCGCGGCCTCTCCGAAGGCATTCTGATGCCCGTTTCCCGGGCGTGGCGAACTCGACCAGGGCTGGTCGGCGGGAGTCGTGCGAAAACTTTCAGACATTGTGTGGGTCTCCTTTGGTCTGCCAAACTTGTTACCCGGATCTGAGCTTCCCGTTTCAGGTCTTCCCGATTCGTTCGCAGGCGAGCCTTACGTGCTCCGGATAACGGCGGGCGACCTGCGTGACGGCGAGTTCTGCCGCGGTGAGGATCGCGGCGACGCTCTCTCTATCCCGGGCGCTTGGGGCGCAGTCGATCCGCAGCTTCACCGACTCCTGCGTGGCTTCGATCTCGCCGCCGGCAAAGTGCTCGAGTCCGAGCCGGGCGGCCTGAAGTATTGCCGAGATCGCGGCGCAGACGATGTCTTGCCCGTACTCGTCAAAATCGGCGTGGCCGCAAGCGCTCAACGCGGCGAGACGATTGTGCCCGTCGCGGAAAAAGGTTAACTCGAGCACATGGCCTGCGCTCCCGCTAGGGGAGCGTGATCTTGGTGATTTCGACTTCGGCGAACGGCTGACGGTGGCCGTTGAGCTTGCGAACGCGCTTTTTTGGCTTATAACGGAAGACGAGAATCTTCTTGTCTTTGGCCTGGCGCAGGACGGTTCCGGTAACCGAAGCGCCGCTCAACGTAGGGCTGCCGACCGCGACGTCGTCGCCGTTGGCTGCGAGGACGACCTTATCGAACGTGACGTCCGAGCCAACCTCGCTGGCGACCAGATCGCAGCGGATGACGTCGCCCTCGGCGACGCGGTACTGCTTGCCGTCGGCTTCGATGATCGCGTACATAACTTCGGTACGATACCAGGGAGGGCGGCCGCAGTCAACGGGGCACGGCGAGCTATAGCCCGGTTGCTACCTCCAACGAAGACGCCTCTTTTCCCTAGACTCATCTTGACAAAGTCGGCGGCTCGCGGTACTAAAGCATAGTCTAGAAAATAGAGTAATCTGAAGGAGTGAAGATGTACGACGCGACTCCGCGTTTGGGGATCTGCACCGGAAAGCTGATCTTGATCTGGGGCGTCTACGGGTGCGCAATGGCCTCTCTGACGGCGGCGGTGCGAGCGGCCGGCGGCAGCGATCTGGCGGCTTGGGGGCTGGCGCTCGGGGCTGGCTTCGCGCTCGCCTACCTGCTGGGAGAGGTCTAGCGTGGATCCCGGCCTTACGGCTCCGCAAGCGCGCGATCACATCGAGATGGTCGACCGCATCTTGGCCGAGTCGCATCCGCGGCTCTGCAGCGGCGGCGAGTTCTTCGTCGTTTGGGGCGTCATCTCGGCGTACATTACCGTGCTCTCCGAACTGGTCGCTCGTGCGGCGCTTCCGAAGCCGGTCTTGTGGACAATTCCGATCGTCTTGGCAGCCGGCGCGATCTTTTCGATGGTTCGCGGCGCGCAGACGCGCCGGCGAATCGCTCGTACTTCGCTGGTTCAACGCGAGTTCTTTAACGTACTCTGGCTGACGCTCGGGCTGGCCTTCGTCGTCGACATCGCTGCATTTCGGATCTTTCCCGGTCTCGCGTCGGCGGCGATTTGGAGCGTGGCCGAAGCGATCGTGCTGCTCTTTATCGGGATGCACGGCAATCGCCGCGCGCAGCTTGCGGGCGTCATCGTGGTCGTGTCCCTCGTCGCCGCGAACTTCGTCGGCTCGAACCTCGCGGCGTACGTCCTAGCCGCGGGCATGCTCGGCGGTTATGCGGGATTCGGCCTGAGCGAACTGGCCGCTCGCGACTAACGCCGGAATGGATGAGTTGCTGCTCTCGAAGGTGCGCCTCGGCGTCGTCGCCGCGTTGCTGAACTACGACTGGGTCGCGTTTTCCGAGCTAACGCGCTCCGTCGACGCAACCGCCGGTAATCTCGGCGCGCACCTGCTCAAGCTCGTCGAGGCAGGCTACGTCGACGAGGAGAAAAGCTTCGTCAATCGACGGCCGCTAACGCGCTACCGGCTGACCAACCGCGGCCGGAGTGCCTTCGCCGCGCACGTCTCGCAACTGCAGGCTCTCTTGAAGGCGGTACGTTAATGGTATTGCGATTCGAAAACGTCGTGAAGAGTTATGGGTCCGTTCGCGCGCTCGACGGATTGTCGTTTTCGCTCGGGCGCAACGAGATCGTCGCGCTTCTCGGTCCCAACGGCGCGGGTAAAACGACCGCGCTCGAAATCGCGCTCGGATTGCGCCTGCCCGATGCGGGAAGCGTGACGCTCTTCGGCGGTTCGCCTCGCACGCTCGCGGCGCGCCGGCGCCTCGGCGTAACGCCGCAGGAGAGTGGATTCCCCGACATGCTCGCGGTCGAGGAGATCGTCGCTTTCGTTCGGAGTCACTATGAGTCGCCGGCGGACGAAGCGCAAACGCTCGAAGCTTTCGGGCTGCGCGATTTGCGAAAACGCCGGGCGGGAACGCTCTCCGGCGGCCAGGCGCGTCGTCTGGCCTTGGCGTTGGCGTTCGTCGGCAATCCGGAGCTCATCGTGCTCGACGAACCGAGTGCGGGGCTCGACGTGCAGGCGCGGCGCAGGCTCTGGGAGTTCGTCCGCGAGGCGGGTTCCCGGCGATCGATACTCTTCACGACGCACTACCTCGAGGAAGCGCAGACCCTGGCTTCCCGGATTTTGGTCATCGACCGCGGGCGTCTGCTCTTCGACGGAACCTCGCAGGTACTGCGCGAGCGCGTCGGCGGCCGCCGGTTGAGCTACGTCGGTGAAGACGGACCGGTCGTCGTCAATGCGGGCGATTCGGACGCCTACGTGCGCGACCTCGTCGCTTCCGGAGCCGCGTTTACGGACTTGGAAATCACGAAGCCCTCACTCGAAGAAGCCTTTCTTTCGCTGACCGGAGGTGCGGCATGAGCGCTCTTGGACTCGTCCGGGCGCACGTAAACGTGCAATTTCTCGACCTGCTGCGCTGGCCCGGATACGTCGTTCCCACGGTCGTCTTCCCGGCGATGTTTTACGCGCTCTTCGATCTGCCGTTCGCGCGCGCGCACGCCGATGTCGCCGATACGACGGCGCTTGCCTTTATCGCCTTCGCTGTCGTCGGCGTCACCCTTTATCAGTTTGGCGTGGGCATCGCCCAGGAGCGCGGTCGGCCTTGGGAGCGTTACCTTCGCGCGCTGCCCGTCGGCGCGGGCGCGCGTCTCTGCAGCCGAATCGTGACCGCGGTGCTTTTCGGATTGATGACCGCTGCCGTCGTGGCCGCGGTTGCGCGAGCGCTGACGCCGATCGATCTGCGGCTGCTGCAATGGCTGCAGGTCTTACTCTTTGCGATGGCCGGCGGAGTGCCGTTCGTCCTGATCGGAATCTCGATCGGCTACTGGACCTCCGCGCGCGCCGCCGTACCGATCGCGACGGCGTGCAACTTGCTGCTCGCCTATGCGGGCGGACTCTGGATTCCGCCGCAATACCTCCCCGACTTCGTTGCGCGAATCTCGCCCTATCTTCCGACGCGGATGTTCGCCGAGCTGTTGTGGAGCGTTACCGGGACCGGGCACGCGCCGGCCGCGCTGGCAGGGCTGGCCCTCTACACGTTGATCTTTGCCGTCATCGCGACGATCGGATATCGCCGCGACGAACGAAAGCGCTACGCGTAGCCGAGTTCGTACGCGGCGCGCAGTCCGTCGTCGAAGGCGCGTACCGCGTCGAGCTCTGTTGCCTCCTTTGCGCCGCCGGCGACGCGATATGGAATACCGAGCCGCTGGATGCCGGATAGTAGAGAATCGTTGCGCTCTTGGCCGGCGGCGATCACGACGCTGTCGGCTTCGACGAAGCGAGCGATCCCGTCGGCGTCGCGAAAACGGATGCCTCCAGGCACGATCGCGTCGTATTCGACGTTCACGAAGCTGTTGACGCCCCCCGCGCGCAGGGCCGCGAGGACCGCCCAGCGCGTCGTCTTGCCGATATGCTCCCCAATCGCGCGTCCGCGCCGAAGCAGTGCGACGTGCTTTCGTCCGGCGACGATCAGGGTTCCGTCCTCGGGCGCGGCCAAGCCTTGCTCGTAAAGAAAGCGCGTGCTTTCCGGGACTGCGGCCTCTCCGAAGCTTAGGTAGTGTGCGATGTCGACACCGATTCCGCCCGCGCCGACGATGGCCACCCGCGACCCGGCGTCGGCGTTGCCGAGCAGGAGATCGGCGTAGCTGATGACGTGCGGAAGGTTGCTGCCCTCAAGCGTTATCCGGCGCGGTACGACTCCGGCTGCAAGTATCAGTCCCGCGAAACCTTTGAGCGCACTAGCGTCGCGGCAGCGTTCGTTCAAGCGCACGCCGACGCCGAGCCGAGCGAGCTCGTTGGTGTAGTAGCGAATCGTTTCATTGAACTCTCGTTTGCCCGGAATACGTCGGGCCATACGGAACTGTCCGCCAAGCTCCGGCTCGGCTTCGAAGAGAACGACTTCGTGTCCGATTGCGGCCAGTGCACGGGCGCTCTCCATTCCTGCCGGTCCTCCGCCGATCACGGCAAAACGCCCCCGCTGCGAAGCGCGCGCCGGCGGCTCGGGAAACGCGAGTTCGTTTGCGGCGCGAGGATTGACCATGCACGAGACCGGCGCGTCGATCAGCGACCGGTCGATGCAGGCTTGATTGCACGCGATGCAGGTATTAACCAAGGCCGCTTGACCGGCGGCAGACTTAGCGACGATGCTGGCGTCGGAAAGAAACGGGCGCGCCATCGAAACGAAGTCCGCGCTCCCGGCTGCGATTACGGCATTCGCCGCGGCCACGTCGTTGATCCGATTGCTGGCGATGACCGGCAACTCCCCGACGGCGCGTTTGACGGCGGCCGCAAAGCGTATCCAGGTACCGCTTGGAACCATCTGCTGAACGGTTGGAACCGACGACTCGTGCCAGCCGATGCCGACGTTGAGTGCGTCGACGCCGTCACGGCTCAGCGCGCGGGCGAACTCGAGGGTCTGCGCGGGGGCGGTCGATCCCGCCATCAAGTCTGCGCCGGAAATGCGAAAGATGACTGGATAGGCGCTGCCGGCAGCCGCCCGAATCGCGCGCAGGACCTCCCGCGGGAGGCGCATGCGCCGGGCGAAGTCTCCGCCCCACGCATCGTCGCGCCGGTTCGTTACCGGTGAGAGAAACTGATTGAGCAGATAGCCTTCGGACGCCATGACCTCGACCGCGTCGAATCCGAGTCCGCGAGCGCGGGCCGCGCCCTGGGCGAAATCGCCGATCGTTTCGAGTATCTCGGCGTCGCTCAGCGCCCGCGGCGGGTCGGGAGAGAAGCGCGACGGTATCGCGGACGGGGCGACCGGTTGGATGCCGAACGACGACCGGTAGGCGTAGCGTCCGGCGTGGAAAAGCTGGAGCGCGATACGGCCGCCGGCGCGGTGCACCGCTTCGACGGCTCGTTGCAGCGGTTCGTGCGAAGCCGGGTCGTTGATGAAGCTGTAGTTTCGACCGCCGGCTCCGGCTAAATTGACGCACGAGCCCCCGGTTACGATGAGCCCGGCGCCGCCCTCGGCGCGCTGCGCATAAAAGGCGGCCAGTGCTTTGCCGTCCGACTCGATGCCGAGGTGCATCGAACCCATGACGATGCGATTCGCAAGGCGCAGCGTGCCGATCGCTCCGGCCTGGAGCGCGTGTTCGAACACCGCTGGCTCTTACAGGGAAAGCGGCGGCGACGTATCGGCGAAGAACGGTGGGGCGATCACGCTCAGGCCTCCGTCGACGCAGATCGTTTGCCCGGTGATGTACTCCGATTCGGGCGCGAGCAGGAACGCGATCGTATCGGCAACCTCTTGCGGCGTCCCCATTCGCGCCTTTGGAAGTTTCGAAAGCACGCCTTCGATCGGAGCCATTCCCGCGACGTTCTCGTAAAAGTAGGCGCACGACTCGGTGTCGATGAGGCCGCCGTTGACCGCGTTGACGTTGATGCCGCGCGGTGCGAACTCGACGGCCATGTAGCGAACCCAGGCTTCGACCGCGGCTTTGTTCGAGCCGAGATTCGCGTACGTTGGATAGGCTCGAATGCTGCCGTAGCTCGAGAGTGCCACGATGCGTCCGCCGTTATTCATCAGCTCGATCGCGCGCTGCGCGCCCAGCACGAAGGCCCGGACGTTAAGCGCGAAGGAGCGGTCGAGGTTGTGAGCTTTTAGGTCCTGGATTTTCTTAAACGAACTGGCGGCTGCATTCGAGACGAAGTGATCGAGACGGCCGTACTCGCTGCGCACGCTCTCGAAGAGGCGTTCGATCTGCTCGGGCTCTTCCATATTTGCCTGGACCGCGATCGCGCGCGTACCCAGTGCCTCGACTTCTGCGACCGCTTCCTGCGCGAGCTGCGCGTTGCGGTTGTAGTTGATGACCAGCGTAGCGCCGTCGCGGGCGAGCGTTAGCGCGAGCGCGCGGCCGATCCCGCGCGAGCTCCCGGTGACGAGCGCGACCTTTCCTTCGAAACGACGGCTCATCCCCGCTCCCCCCCGGAACCGAGCAGGTCGCGGGCGATGACGGTTTTTTGAATTTCGTTGGTGCCCTCTTCGAATCGCTGCGCGCGGGCGTCGCGATAGACTCGCTCGATCGCGTGCGGCTGCCAAAACCCGCTGCCGCCGTGAATTTGCAGCGCTCGATCGGTCACCCGGGTCAGCATGTCGACGGCCTGCAGCTTCGACATCGACGAGAGCATCGCGGCCTCGCCGTTCCCGCATTCCCATCGCCGAGCGGCGTGCAGCACGAGCTGCCGTGCGGCCTCGATATCGGTGGCGTTCTCGGCGATCATAAAGCGGATCGCTTGCCGCTGCGCGAGTTTTTTTCCGAACGTTTCCCGCTTGCGCGCGTACTCGATGGCGAGCTCCTGCGCGCGTCGCGCGAGGCCGACGCAGCTCATAGCGACCGATATTCGGCTCGGGGTCAGAAAACCGCCGAGCGCGATCTCCAACCCCTGTCCTTCCGCTCCGAGCCGGTTCGCAACGGGAACGGGAGTGCGCTCGAAGGTCAATTGTCCGTGATCGGTTCCGCGAACGCCCATCGACTCGTCCATCGCGACGACCCGTGCGCCGGGCGACCGGCGGTCGACGAGCAATGCGACGGTTCCTTCGGCGCCGCGCGTTCCTGCAAGGCGTGCGAAGAGCAGCCAGTAGTCGCAGATCGTTCCGAACGTGATCAGATGCTTTTCGCCGCTGAGATAGTACGTATCGCCGTCGCGCTCGACGCTGCAGCGAAGGTCGGCTCCCGTTCCCGCCGTCGGCTCGGTGAGGGTGAAGGCGATCTTCAGCTCGCCTTTGATCGACGGCAGAACGAACGTTTGGCGCTGCTGGGGCGTTGCGAACCGGTCCATCGCACGCCACGTGCCGTTGACGACGTGAACGATCATTCGGATCGAAGCGTGTGACATCGAAAAAAGCTCGATGAGCTCGAGATAACGCGAGAACGGAATGCCCCGGCCTCCGTACTCGACCGGCGCCGCCAACGAAAGGTAGCCGCGGTCTCGCAGTTCGTCCCAGAGCTCCAACGGAACGTGCCGGTCGCGCTCGATACGTCGCGCCCATTCTTCTCCCCGGCCGGCCACGTAGCGCGCGATATCGTCGTGCAGCGCCGCGAACGAGGCGTCGTCGAATGCCGGCACTGCGTCGAGCTGCTTCAAGAAACGCTCGCCTTGTCGCGCTCGTAGGCTCGCAGCTCGCGCGCTCGCTCGCGCAGCAGATATTTCTGCACCTTGCCCGACGGAGTACGGGGCAGCGCGTCGACGATCTCGAGACGTTCGGGCCAATAGTGTTTGGAGGCTTGGCAGGCATACAGATAGTGCTGCAGCTGATCGAAATCGAAGCGAGATCCTTCGCGCAGCACGGCAAATGCGCAGGCGCGCTCGCCGAGACGCGGATCGGGCATCGCGACGATGGCGATCTCAGCGATTGCGGGATGATCGCTCAACAGCTGTTCCATCTCCGCGACCGGAATTTTCTCGCCGCCTCGATTGATAACGTCGCGCACGCGTCCGGTGATTCGGATGTATCCGGCTTCGTCGATGATTCCGAGATCGCCGGTCTTGAACCAGCCGTCGGGCGAATAGGCGGCGGCGGTCCATTCCGGATGATCGGCGTAGCCGACGAACATCGTCGGCGAGTGCACTTCGAAGTGCCCCTCCTGACCGGCCGGGAGCGTGCGGCCTTGTGCGTCCGTAATGCGCAGCGCAATGCCGCGCAAGGCGCGGCCATCGGTTCCCCAGACCTTCGCGGGCTCGTCGGTCGCAGCGGCGAGCGATCCCAAACACGACTCGGTGGTGCCCCAGGCGCCGCAGACGGCGGTGCCGAGAACGCGCGTCGCGCGCTCGGCCATGCCGCGCGGCACGGCGGCACCGGTGGCGACGAAGATTCTCAGGGCCGCCGGCGCACGCTCCCCGCTTTCGACGGCCGCAAGGAGGTCCGCCAAAAACGGCGTTGCCGCCTGCACGAACGTTCCGTCCCAATCGTTGAGAGCGCGCAGCGCGCGCGATGCATTCCAGACGGGCTGAACGATTTGCGGTACGCCCATCACCAGAGCGAGCCACATTCCGTAGAGAAAGCCGGTCTGATGCGCCAGCGGCGAGGGGATGAAGATTCGGTCTTGGGTTCCGAGGCCTAGGTGCTCGACTTCCATCGCTGCGGCGCGCATCAGCACGTCGTTACGGTGCAAGACGCCTTTCGGTTCACCCGACGTGCCCGACGTGAAGAGCAGCTGCGCGATCGCCCGCGGATCGCTGACCCGCGCGTCGAGCGCGGTCCGGTCGATTTGCGTCGTTCGCAATGCATCCTGATAGCGCAGCCAGTGAACGGACTCGTCGTCGTACTCTTGCGCCGGTAATGCGTACGGCTTGCGGCCGCCGGCGCAGACGACGACGTGCTCGAGCCGCAGCGGAAGGTCTCCGCTGAAGACGCGCGTCTCCCGAAGCATCGATGCGACCTCACCGGCATGCCGGCGTCCGCGCGCCTCATCGGGTACGAACAGGATGCGCGCGCGCGAACGCCGCAGGCAGAATGCAACCTCGCGCTCGCGAAAGATCGGCATCAACGGACAGCAGACGGCGCCGATGCGCAGCACCGCCAACGAAATGACGACGAACTCTAACTGGTTGGGCAGTTGATAGGCGACCCGCTCGCCGTAGCGCACCCCAAGGTTGAGCAGCAGGGTCGCGGTGCGTTCGACGCGTTCGAGCAGCTCTTCCCACGTAAGGGCGACGTCGCTTCCCTCGCGCGTTTCGACGACGGCGAGCCCGACGGGCGCCTCTTTTGCATTACGATTGAGCATTTCGTTGATCGTGAGCGCGGCGGCCCGGTCGGGTTTGGGGATCGCCGGTGCGTTCTTGCCGCCCGAAAGACGAGCGTTCGCCGGAGCGTCCGACGTCGACATCGCAACGCCGATGCTGCGCATCGCGTCGAGAAAGCGTGGATACGAGATCCGATAGGCGTTCGGGTACGTCAGCGTGCTCTGACCCTCCGCACGCGATGCGGCGACCGCAAGCGACATCAGGATTCGGTGATCGTTGAACGACGAGAGATGGGCTCCGAAAAGCTGCGAGACGCCGTGCGCCACCAGCCGGTCGTCGTGCAGCTCGAGGTGTCCCCCCATGCGGTTGAGCTGCAGCATCGCCGCAACGCGATCCGATTCTTTGAGACGGACGTGCGCGATGTTCTCGAGCACCGTCTGCCCCTTCGCGAACGTACCGAGCGTCGAGAGGATCGGCAGCATATCGGGAATGTCGCGGCAATCGACGCGCACGCCCTGCAGTTGAATTCCGTCGTGTCGCACGCGCACCGCGTGGGCGTGCGCGTCGTATTCGAGCGGAAGGCCCATTTCCCGAACGATATCCATAAACGCACCCTCGGGGTGGTCGGGAAGCTCGCCCGGGAGCTCTTGCAGTCCGCGAAAGAGTACGTCGGAGGGGTGCAGTGCGGCGATCGCGAGCCCGAAGGCCGCCGAGCCGATATCCGGCGGCAGCGCAACGGTCGTGGGGCGCGGCTCCTGGCCCGGCTCGACGTCGAAGCGGCGCCAATCCGGCGAGATGCCGACGTGAAGGTTGAAAGCGCGCATCATCTCGACGGTCAGCGCGACGTACGGGCGTTCGTTGAGCTCACCTTCGACTTCGATCGTCGTCGGTTCGGTCGCAAAGGGAGCGAGCAGCAACAATCCGGATATCCATTGTGAGAGCGTTCCGGGTATGACGATCGTTCCGCCGCGTGGCCGGCTCGGCGAGATCGCAATCGGCGGACAGCCGCCGGCGGATTCGAATCGAACGCCCAGCTGCGCGAGCGCATCGAGCAGCGGTCCGACAGGACGGCGGCGGAAGTACTTCTGTGCCGTCAGCGTCACCGGCGAGTCGGCGAGCGACGCCAGGCCGATCATAAAATAGAGCGTCGAGCCGGAGCTGCCGACCGAAACGACCTTCCGTTTCACTCGATAGGGCCCGCCGGAGACGAGCAGCGTCTGACCTTCGACTTCGATTTTTGTTCCTAGCGCCCGCAGCACGTCCATCGTGAACTGCACGTGGCGAGCGTCGGAAAGCCCAAGTATCCGGCTCGTTCCGGGCGCGAGCGATGCCAGAATGAGCGCCCGGTGCGCGTGATATTTCGAGTTCGGTACCTCGACCTCACCGGTCAGCGGCCCGCTCGTTCCTTTGACGAGTAGATTCATCGGCGTCCTACCTCGAGGCAGCTAGCCTGCAACCTTCCGAGCGTTAAGGAACGCGCCCTGCTCGTCATCGCGAGACGACCAGCGACGCGTTTTGGCCGCCGAAGCCGAACGCGTTCACTTGAAAGGCAGAGTAGGTGCGCGGACGCGGCTCCCCGATCACCAAGTCAAAGCGCATCGCGGGATCGATTCGTTTGGTTCCGATCGTCGGCGGAACCGTTGATTCGTGCATTCCCGCGATTCCCGCAACGACGCACATCGCCCCGGAGCTGGCCATGCTGTGGCCGACGTGGCCTTTGATCGACGTTACGACGGGCCGCCGATCGGCGTAGGCTTCGTCAATCGCTCTTGCTTCGGCGGCGTCGCCGACGATCGTCCCCGTCGCGTGAGCGTAGACGACGTCGCAGTTTTCACCGGCTTCGCCCGCGCGATCGATCGCGTCGCGCATCGTCTCGACCTCGAAGCGGGCCGATGGATCGGGCGACGTGATGTGATGGGCGTCGGCCAGCGAAGCGTACCCGCGAATGCGCGCGAGGACGCGCGCGCCGCGCCGATCCGCGCGTTCCAGTCGCTCCAAGACGACGACCGCCGCGCCGTCGCCCATCACGAATCCGTCGCGGTCGACGTCGAATGGGCGCGACGCGAGCGTCGCATCGGAATTACGCGAAAGTGCGCCGGCACGTACGAGGCTTTCGTAGACGAGCGGGCTCAGCAGCGTTTCGGTCCCGCCGGCGATTGCGGCGTCGATTTCGCCGCGCTCGATCATGCCGGCCGCCAGGCCGATCGCGTCCAGTGAAGATGCGCAGGCCGTGCTTATCGCGAGTTGTGGGCCGTGCAGCTTCCAGCGCATCGCGATCAGCGCGCTAGCCATATTCGGGATGGCCAGCGCCATCAGTTTCGGAGTCACGTTGCGGCCTCCCGACTCGAGCAGCCGTGTCTGCGCCTGTGCGACGAGCGGAAAGCCGCCCATCGTATTGCCGATGATGACTCCGGTGCGGGAAGGCGGCGCGTCGAGGCGAGCGCCTTCCATCGCTTCGGCGGTGGCGACCAGCGCGTACTGCGTGAAGCGGTCCGTATTGCGCAAGACGGTCGCGTCGAGCGCGTTGGGTGTGAGAAAATCGTCGGGGACGGCAGCCCAAAATCGATTTCCCGACAGCCTCGGGAGCGGCGAGCGCATCGGGGCAACTGCACGCTTGCCGACGAGAAGGCTGCGCCAGAAGTCGTGCGCCCCGGTGCCGATGGGCGAGACGACCCCGATTCCGGTTACCGCAACGTGCTCCACCGCGCCTGATTTGCGGGAGCCGACGCGGCCTGGCCTGCTGGATTGGCTCGGGCATGATGAGCGGGAGAGTCGTCGAAGCGAGAGAGGTGGAGCGAGGGGTAAACGTACCGCAATCGTACCGGCTCGTCCGTCGAGACGCGCGCGCGCAGCGCACGATCGTGCGGCTTCGCAGCGGCGCGACCTTCGGCGGTGAGGAAATCACCATCTGCGCGGGACCCTGCGGCGTCGAATCGGAGGAACAGCTCGAGCAGGCTGCGCGCGCGGTAGCCGCCGCCGGAGCGAACGTTTTGCGCGGAGGCGCCTACAAGCCGCGAACCTCTCCGTATTCGTTTCAGGGGCTAGGTGAAAAGGGTCTGAAGATGCTGCGCGAGGCCGGGGATCGCCATGGACTCGGCGTCGTAACGGAGGTTCTCGATCCGCGCGACGTTGAGAAGGTGGCAAACTACGCCGACATGCTGCAGATCGGCACTCGCAACATGCAAAACTTTCCGCTGCTGAGAGAAGTCGGCGCGACGAGGAAACCGGTACTGCTCAAGCGCGGCCTCTCCGCGACGGTCCAGGAGTGGCTTCTCGCGGCCGAATACGTGATGCTCGGCGGAAATGAGAACGTCGTACTCTGCGAACGTGGGGTGCGCTCCTTCGACGCGGCGACGCGCAACCTGCTCGACATCTCGGTGGTGCCGCTGCTCGAAGAAATGACGCACCTGCCGGTGATCGTCGACCCTTCGCACGCCGTGGGGATCGCGCGGCTCGTTCCGCCGATTGCGATCGCAAGCATCGCGGCCGGCGCGCACGGACTGCTGATCGAGGTCCATCCCGATCCGCCCAACGCGCTATCGGATGGCGCGCAATCGCTGGACTGCGAACAGTTCGATCAGTTGATGCGTAAGTTGGAGCGGATCGCCGAGTTTGCGGGGCGTAGGCTGCCGGCGCGTCCTTCCCCTAAATCCGCCGACTCGCGCAAAACCGATAGCGACGTCCGATCGAGCAAAAGCGGGGTCAGGCTCGCGTAACCGGCGTCGACCGCCCCGATGTCGGTTCCGGCCGTTTCGCGATCCGTCTCGAAGGGCGATTCCCAGGCGCGATAGTAGCGCGTTGCGCCCCCGCGCTCCTCGCCGATCATCCGGCCGCAAATTCGTTTACGCCCCAGGCGTGTAACGCGGATTGCGCCGATCTCTTCGAGCGGGAGATTCGGAACGTTCAGATTCCAGTAGCAGCTCGGGTTCTCGCCCATCGCGGCCACGCGTTCGATACAGCGCACGGCGATGAGTGCGCCGCTTCGCCAGTGACGCTGCGTCAGCGGCTCTTCGTGATCGGCGGCGAGCGAGACGGCGAGCGCGGGAATTCCCAATAGGCAGCCCTCGACGGCACCGGCAACGGTCCCGGAGTAGTTAACGTCGTCGGCGAGGTTCGGTCCGTGGTTGATACCGCTTACGACGAGCTCCGGGCGCTCTGCGAGCACCGTTGCGCCCAGGAAAACGCAGTCGGCGGGCGTTCCCGAGCATGCGAAGGACGGAACTTTCCAGCCTTCGCGCCGCTCCATCGTTATCGCTTCGCCGGCCGTGATCGCGTGCGAGACGCCGCTGCGGTCGCCCGCGGGCGCGACGACCATCACGGAGTGCTCCGCGCAGAGCGCGTCGACGAGCGCGACGATCCCGGGCGATTCGATGCCGTCGTCGTTGGTGACTAAGATGCGCGTACGCGAACTACTTTACGCAGGGACGAAGCGAAGGGCGAGGCCGTCGATGCAGTATCGCAGGTGCGTCGGCGCCGGACCGTCGTCGAAGATGTGCCCGAGATGGCCTCCGCACTGCCGGCAGTGCAGCTCGGTGCGCTGCTCGACGAGAGCGTAATCGGCTTGCGTTCGCGTTGCGTTGGGCAGGACGTCCCAGAACGACGGCCATCCGTCACCGCTGTCGTACTTCGTCTTCGAGGAGAAGAGCGCGAGGCTGCAGCCGGCACAGCGGTAGATCCCGGTTCGCTTTTCGGCGATCAGTGCGCTCGAGAAGGCCGGCTCGGTCCCGCTCTGACGAAGAATGTAGTAGCGATCGTCGCCGAGCATCGCGCGCCACTGCGAGTCACTATGCGTCACGCCGTACGTTTGCTGCGCCGCAGATCCGCGGGCCACGCAGCCTGCGAAGGCGAGCGTGGCTGCCGCGGTTAGGAATTCTGCGCGTTTCACGGCGCGACTTTCGGGATGATATGGCACGATGCGCCGCCGTTCTTCTCGAAGTAGCGCTGGTGGTACTCCTCGGCGCGCCAAAACCGAGAAGCCGGCGCGATCTCCGTTACGATCGGGCGCGCGTGCTTTTGCTGCTCTCGCTCCCGCGAGGCCGCGGCAGCGCGTGCCTGCTCGTCATCGTGCGTGAAGATCGCCGAGCGATACTGATCGCCGACGTCGGGTCCCTGGCGATTGAGCTGCGTCGGATCGTGAATCTGCCAGAAGAAATCGAGCAGCTGGTCGTACGATATGCGCTGCGGATCGTAGGTAACTTCGACGGCCTCCGCATGGCCGGTCGTGTGCCCGCAGACCTGGCGATAGGTCGGGTTATCGGCGTGGCCCCCGGTGTAACCGGAGACGGCGTCGATAACGCCCGGCAGCTGGCGAAAGGCGTCTTCGACACCCCAGAAACAGCCGGCGGCAAAGGTTGCAGTCTTACTCTCCATACACCCTTTACAACGCTCCAGCTCCTCTGCCGGATGCATCGCACCCGGCAACCTCCTCAGGACCCTAGACGGCGTCGTTGCGGAGAATATCCTCAATGCTCTCTCGTCGAGCCAAGGGGCGGCAGAGACCGTCGCTTACGCCGACGACGGCGGGCCGCGGTATCCGGTTGTAGTTACCCGCCATGCTGTAGGTGTACGCGCCCGTCGAACACATCGCTAAAAGTGCACCGGCGGCGATGCCGTCGGGCAAGCGAACGTTGCCGAGCTCGTCGTTTTCGCACGAGCGGCCGCAGAGGGTCATGTCTTCGCCGGTCCCAGAGAGTGGGGATACCGTTACGACGTGATGGTAAGCGCCGTACAGCGCCGGGCGCGGATTCTCTCCGACGCCGCCGTCGACGACGAGGAACGTACGTTCCGACTGCCGCTTGACCGCGAGAACGCGGTAAAGCGTCGTTCCCGCCAGCGCGACGATTGCGCGCCCCGGTTCGAGGCCCAAGCGCGGGAGCGGAAGCGAGCGCGCCGCCGCGGCCGCTCGAAGGGCCTGCGCGGCGGCGGCAATGGCGGTGTCGACTTGGAGCTGCTCGGGGACGGCCCCGGGGTGAGAGGGCACGCCGAAACCGCCGCCGACGACGATCTGCTCGGAGTTCAAACCGACGTCCGCAAAGCGCGCCGCGGCTTCGATGAGTGCCGACGCGTTCTGCGCGTAGGCCCCGCTCTCGTAGATCTGCGAGCCGATATGCGCGTGCAGTCCGGCGAAGTGAAGCTGCGGATTATTCTTGATCAAGGCGGCGGCCGCATTCTCATCGCGAAGATGAATGCCGAACTTCGTGTCGTTTCCGCCCGTGCGCACGTACGCGTGACCGCCTGCTTCGATACCGACGTTGAGTCGAAGCACCACGTTGATGCACGGCGCGCCGTGCGAAAGTGCCGCGAGTCGCGCGAGCTCTTCGAGGCCGTCGACGACGATGCGCCCTAACCGGCCGGCTACGGCTGCGGCTAGCTCCCCGTCGGACTTGCCGGCGCCGTGCAGGGTGATGCGCTCGGGGCCGAACCCGGCGCGTTCGGCGGTGATGAGTTCGCCGAGCGAGCAGACGTCGACGCCGATCGGCTGCGCGGCGAGGTGGCGTAAGAACTCCGTGGTTGCAAAGGCCTTGGCTGCGTACGATACCTCCGCGCCGAAGGCCGCAGCCGAGTCTGTAAGCGTGCGCACCGCGTCATCGACCACGCCGAGGTCGATGACCAGCAGGGGCGTTCCGTAGCTGCAGGCGAGTTCGCGCGCCGCAACGCCGCCGAGAAGAAGCTCGCCGCCGTCATCCCGGCGATGTCCGGGCGCGAGCTCACCCTGCCAACCGAGAACCGAAGTCAGAACTGCTCCAGGAACCGATCGATGACGTCTTGTGCGATTCCCGCTGCGATCAGCCGGCTCGCGAGCTGTTCCCGGTCGAGCGGCGGCGTGACGAACATGAACGGCGCCGCCGCACCGCGCGCGGCGCGGACGGTGCACCACTGCGCTGCAGCCGGAATCAAAACCGTTTGGTAAGGGATCAGCGTAACGCCGTCGCCGTTGCCGGAAATCTCGAGCGGCTCGTCGAGCGACATGATGATGAGCGGGCGCAGGCCGGTCGCAAGCGACGCCGGCTCGCCCGTAGCGACGATGCGTTCGACGACGAAGTTGGCGTCGGCGATGAGCGCCGTACGATCGAGGCCTTCGAAGTGGTAAGGAATTTGCAGCAGCGTTCCGGACGCCGTAGCGGTGTAATGCAGGACGTCCGCGGCTTTTTCAACGTTGAGCTCGCGCGGTTTGCCGTCGAGGCCGAGGCGGTTGTAGTCGAACATCCGGTACGTCAGATCCGAAGCCTGCTGAGTCTCGAAGATCGTCACTCCCGGCCCGATCGCATGAACGATGCCGTGCGGTATATAAACGGTATCGCCGGTCTTCACCGGGATGTGGCGCAGCAGTTCGCCCAACGTTCCATCGGCAACGCGCCGCAGATATTCCTCGCGAGAGGTGTCGCGCGTCCAGCCGTAGACCAGCTCGGCATCGGGCTGCGCGTCGAGGACGTACCAGCATTCCGTCTTGCCGAAGGGCTGGTGCTCGACTCGCTGTGCGTAGGCGTCGTCCGGGTGCACCTGTACCGAAAGCCAATCGTGCGCCGTGATAATCTTTGTCAGAATCGGAAAGATGCGCTTCGGATCGATGTTTCCCAGTAGCTGGGGGCCCAAGCGGCCGCGCAGATCGGCGACCGTATCGCCCGCCAGGGGTCCGTTGGTGACCGGATCGGTGTCCCAGCACTCCCACGATTCACCGAGCTTTGCGTTTGGATCGCCGCGTTTGCCGTAGACGCGCACGAGTTCGTCGCCTCCCCAAACCTGCGTCGTCAGCTTTGGGTCGAGAACGTAGGGATAGAGCGAAGCGCTTTGCATGGCACGGCTACGATACGATGCCTCCGGGTCGAATTCCGGCTCGCAAACGGGCCCGCGCGCCGGCGGAGAGAAGAGCGCCTGGTGCACGAGCTCTACATCGGCATCGGCTCGAACCTCGGCGACCGGCAAGCGAACATCCTCGGCGCGCTGCAGCGGCTGCGCGCGCGCGCGCAGATCCTTGCGGTTTCGGCTTTTTACGAGTCGGCGGCCGCGGACGGAGCAGAGGGGCCCGCCTACCTCAACGTCGCCGCGGCGCTGCGCTCCGAATTAGATGAGGAGCGGTTCGCGAGTTATGCCCGTGAAGTCGAACGAGCGGTCGGCCGCGCCGGAGGCGTCCGGCGTCTCGAGCCGCGACCGATCGATATCGACCTTCTGGTGTTCGACGAGCGGATCGTGCAGCAGCGGCTCGATGCCCGTCCTTACAATGCGGTTCCGCTGGCAGAGATCGCGCCAGGCTTGGTTAGAGTCTCGCCCAACGGGGCCGTTCGCCGGCTCGAGCGCGGTCTTCGCTTCGATACCGATCGTCAGTCAGAAGAGCCCGAGGTGCGCCTCTCGCTCGCCCGCGCGGGTGTCTCGAGCGTGCGCCGCGTCGTTCACTTGGAGGTCGACGGCCGCGCCCGCGTCTATAACGGCGAGTTCTCGATGGTTGCCGATTTGGCTGCAGACAAGGCCGGCGTACACATGTCGCGCTTCTCCGAGATCCTTGAGGAGGCGACGCTCGACGTGCTGGCCGATGCCGCGCAGCCGGCTCGTGTCGAACGCCTTGCCGAAGCGATTGCCACGCAGATCGTCCGCAGCCAGCGCGCGATTCGCGCCGACGTACGGCTGCGAGCGCAGTTCGGGCTCGAACGCTGGACTCCAGTAAGCGGAAAGCGCGGCGAGGAGACCTACACGCTGATCGGCATTGCACACGCCGACGAGACCGGTACGCGCCGCGTCGTCGGCGTCGAGGCCGAGGGCATGACCGCTTGTCCCTGCGCGCAGGCGATGGTCCGCGAGCACTCCGTACACGAGCTGCGCGAAGCGGGGTTCAGCGAGAACGAGGCGCAGCGCGCGCTCGACGCCCTTCCGGTTGCGACGCACAACCAGCGGGGCCGCGGAACGCTGCTGCTCGGCGTCGCAGACGATCGCAGCGGGGCGATTCGCGCCGAAGACCTCGTAGAGATCGTGGAAAACGCAATGTCGAGCGAGACCTACGATTTGCTCAAACGGCCCGACGAGTTCTTCATCGTCAACAAGGCCCATCACAACCCGCGGTTCGTCGAAGACGTCGTGCGCGGTATCCTTGCTCGAACGCTCGACATGTACGACGATCTCGGCGACGACACGTTCGTTTTTGCAGGCCAAGTCAACGAGGAATCGATCCACAAGCACGACGCGTTTGCGGAAGGGTTCGGTCTCTTCGGCGAGCTACGGCGCGAGCTGCACGGCGCTCCGAGCGAGGCAAAGACCGATCTCGCGGCGTGGCTGCGCACTCGGTCGAGCGGCGTTCTGCTCCCCTTAAGAAACCTCTGAAGGCTAGGCTTCGTCGAGCGCGGCGATGCGCGATCGCAGTGACGGATGCGAGGCGAAAAATAACTCGTACCATCCCGGAGGATCTTCTTCGGCGAGATTCTGATCGCGCAGGCGGCGAAATGCGGACGCCCCGGCCGCGGCGTCGCCGGTTGCCTCGAGCGCAAAGCGATCGGCAGCCCACTCGCGAGAGCGCGAGAACGCAAAGAGCAGCGGACGCAGCATCTGCGTCGCAACCAGCATCAACGCATAGAGCCGAACGATGAGTAACGGACGATCTCGAAGCTCTTCTCGCTCCTGCGCGGAGACGGCGAGATTTGAAGTGAGAAAGAGTACGATCGCCATGCCTTCGCCGAGGGCGATTAAACGCCACGTGTCCCTGTTGACGTAGTGCCCGAGCTCGTGCGCGACCACGAACTCGGTCTCCGTCTCCGGAAATGCGCCGATCAGCGTATCGCCGAGCACGATCCGATGCGTCCGGCCGATCCCCGTTACGAAGGCATTCGCTTTACGGGTTTGACGGCTCATGTCCATTCGCAGAATAGCGGCATCGCCGACGCCGAAGCGTTTGGCGAGAGCGCGGAGGCGTTCTTCGAGCGATCCGGTTATCGGTTCGAACTCGTTGAAAAGCGGCATGACGTAGAGCGGAACGATGACGTTGCCGATCACAGAGAGCGGAAAGGCGCCGACGCTCGCCCAAAGCGGCCACGACCGCGGCGCCCGGCGCAGCGCAAAACCGAATAGCGTCGCGAGCACGGCCGAAAGTGCGGTTGAGAGGATCGAAGACTTCGCATAGTCGGCCAGCCATGCGTCGCGCGTTTGATCGCTCAGACCGAAGCGACGCTCGAGAGCGTATCCCTCGACGAACGAAACCGGAAGCTCCAATAGCGACGATATCAGCGAAAAAGCGCCAAAATACGCGGCGGGACGCAGCCATACGGGCAAGCCGCCGGCGGCTTCATCGGCGCGACGGGAAATGGGGGCGTACGCGAAGGCCGCGAATTCGGCGGTTGAGCGAAACGTCCCGACCACGTCGAGCGCCCGGCGAGCGCTGGAGTAGGCTCGTGCGTCTTTCGCGACCGCTTCCGCCGGTTCGCTCCATTCGCGCCACGCTTGCACCGCGCGCACGCAAATGTAGCCTGCGCCGAATCCGACGCCGAAGCCGGCGAGAATCTTGCGAACGCTCACCACCCGCTTCTATTCTCGTCCAAACTCGGCGCGCAGCGCATCCTTCGCCTGCTCGAGCACGTCGCGGCGCGCTTGCGGCAGGCTTCGTCCCGCTCGATTAATGTAAAAGGTCAGCATCGACATCGCCGAGCGATACGCGGAACTCTTACGGCGCGTGCTTTGCTGCGCGGACCGGTGCAGCGACCGTGCGATCTCTTTCGGGTCCTTCTTTTCGAACACGCCGGGCTCGAGGTCGAGCGCATTGCTGCCTTGCGTGACTTCCTTCGACCAGTGTTTGCTCGTACTCATCGCTACGTTGTACCCGCGCTTTAGACCAGCGAGATCGTCTCTTTGGGCCTCGGACGTACCTCGAGCGCTTCAATGAGGCGGTCGGCAAGCAGGTCGCAAATCGGGTCGTCGAGCTCTTCGATCCTCCCCTCGTCGGCAAGCATGAGCTTCATCGGGTCGATGGGGATGCGAGCGAGGACCGGCGCCTGTGCGACCTCCGCGACTCGCTGCGCGTACGACGGTCCGAAGATCTCGTACTGCCTGCCGGTATCCGGGGCGACGAAGTAGGACATGTTCTCGACGATCCCCAGGATCGGTTTCTTCAACTGGTGGATTAAGTGTGCGGCCTTGCGCACAATCATCGTGGCGAGCGCTTGCGGCATCGTGACGAGGACGACGCCGTCAATCGACAGCGATTGAAGGACCGTCAACGGGGCGTCGGAGGTTCCGGGCGGCAGATCGACGAGCAAGAAGTCGAGCTCGCTCCAGAGCACTTGTTCGTAGAACTGCCGGATAACGCTGGCCACAATCGGTCCGCGCCAGATCATCGCGGTATCTTCGCGATCGGTCAGTAGATTCGAACTGACGACTTCGATTGCGCTGCGCGTGATCGCGGGCGACATCAGCGGCTGCGGCTGGCCCTGCGGCGTGGTTTTGACCGGATCGGGCTGGATGTCTAGCGGCTGGTGTAATCCGAAGAGGCGCGGGATCGAAGGCCCGGTGATGTCGGCGTCGAGGATGCCGACACGAAAGTGCTTTCGTCGCAAGCCGATCGCGAGCAATGCGGTGACCAGCGACTTGCCGACGCCGCCCTTTCCCGACATGATCGGTATCGTGTGCGCGATCTTCGTTCGTCCCGCAAATGCGCCGGGGGCACGCGGGGCCGGCCGCCTGGCATCGGCTGGGATCGGCGGCACGATGCCCGAACGGCGAGCCTCCTGCAGGGCGGCGATAATCGGTTCTGCGCGTAAGCCGTGGGCACGCGCTCCCTGCTCGACCGTCTCGTACTTGCTCACGCTGCAGCCGCTGCAGCCCAAACCGAAGGCAGTCAGAACCTCGGCGCCCAACGGCCACGCCGCCACCAGGTCTTTGATGTTCGTCTGCGGGGCGATCTGAAGTTCGGGCATGGCTTCTTCGTTGAACCTGCGAACGGCGCCGGGGTATGCAAGGGTCGATCGATCGCGCTCTCGACGTGCTCGCCGGCGGCTGCGACTCGCCCGTGCGTTCGGGGTGGGGCGTTGGCCTTCCCATGTTCGTCCAGAACTCGGCACGCGGCGCCTACGCCTTCGACGAGGCGGGGCGGCGGTACATCGACTACCTCATGGCGTACGGCCCGCTGCTCTTCGGGCACACGCATCCGGGGCTCGTCCAAGGCCTCGACGCGCTCGCCGCCGGCGGCTTGGTTTGGGGGACGACTCATCCCCAAGAGATTCATCTCGCCCAGCGCATCAGAAGCCACCTGCCCTCAATGCAACGCATGCGCTTCGTTACTTCCGGCACCGAAGCGATGATGAGCGCGATTCGCGTGGCGCGCGCTTACACGAACCGCTCTCGTGTGCTCAAGTTTGCCGGGAACTACCACGGGCACTTCGACGTTGCCCTGCTCGCTGCCGGCGCGTCGGCCGGCCAGGCGAGCGCGCACAGCGGAATTCCGCCAGGCGTGTCGGGCGACGTACTCGTTGCGAGATACAACGACCTCGACTCCGTCGACGAACGGCTCGAGAGGGCGAACGGCGCGCTCGCGGCGATCGTCGTCGAACCGATCGCCGCGAACATGGGCCTCGTACTCCCGGTTGAAGGTTTCCTCGAAGGGCTGCGGCAGCGTGCGAACGATATCGGAGCGCTGCTGATTTTCGATGAAGTCATTACTTGGCTTCGCTTCGGATTGGGCGGCGCGCAGGGACGCGCTGGAATCGTTCCCGACCTGACGGCACTGGGTAAGATCATGGGCGGCGGCGTTCCCATTGCCGCGTTCGGCGGCCGCAAGGACGTGATGGAAACGCTCGCGCCGCACGGCTTCGCGTTTACCGGCGGAACGCACGGCGGCAACCCGTTCGGCGTAGCGATGGCCCATCGCGTCCTCGATCTGCTCGAGACGCATCCCGAATACTACACGCAGACGAGCGGGCTCGCGCGACACCTCGCCGAGGGCATCCGCTCGATTTTTGCCCAGCACGACCTGCCGTACGGGGTCTTGCAGCTAGACTCGGTCGTCGATTTCAAGTTTCGTCCGGGCGCGCCGTCGCGCGACTTCGACGATGCGCGGCGTTCGAATGGGCAAGCGTACGCGGCCTATTGTGCTGCGATGCTCGAGCGCGGCGTGCTCTTGCCGCCTTCGCAGAACGAAGTGATGTTCGTCTCCACCGCGCACACCCAAGTCGACGTCGAGGAGACGCTCGAGGCGATCGCCGCCTCACTCGGCTTCTAAACTGCGTTAGACGCGAATTTTTCGAATCTGCGGCCGTTGCGCCAGCAGGTTCGTCGCGACGAGCGCGACGGGGATGCCGAAGAACACCACGTGCGCGACGAGGATGTAAAGGAAGACTCCGGGCGAGGGAAACGGACGTACCACCGCGTGTCCGAAGTGGATCGCCAAACGCATCACCCCCATCGCCACGATTCCTAGAACGATCCCGGCGGTCAGTGCGTGCTCTTGCAGCCTCCGGACCCGCAGGGCCGCAAAGACGAAGAGGATGCCCCACGCGATGCTGACGCCGAAGTGCATAAGCGTTCCGAGCGCGGCCGTCGCCCAGCCGCCGCGGTACGCGGCCGAACCTAGGGCGTTGGACGCATCCCACTGCATGACGAGAAGCGCGGTTACGTGCTTGACAACCCAAGGCTCGCTAATTACGAGATAGAGGTCGATGAGAACCGCGCCGCACAGGCCGGCGAGCGCGCCGATCCCTACGGAACGCGCGCTCATCCGGGCGGAGCGCCCTTCGGGATCTCGCACGATTCGAACGCGAAGTCGTAAAAACCGACACCTTCGCCCTTCGGCGCGAGCCTGATCTCGTGCTGGCCGTACCGCGCGTTCATGATAATGTCATACGCTCGAGGCGCGTCTACCGTGACGTACGATCCGCCCGGGTCGTAGCGAAGGTCTTTCCCGGCGTCTTCTTTCGGGACCGGCCTTCCGTCTTGCGTGACCTCAACGCGCGTGTTTCCCCCGCGTTGCGGTTTTAAGACCGCGACTAGTTGGATCGCATGGTAGCGCAGCGCCAAGTACCCGCCGCTCTCGCCGGAGACGGCGGCCTCCGGCGTCAGGTGCCAGTATCCCTGAAGCTCGATCGCGCCGTCGCGCGGTCCGGCGCCGCTCGGCGAGTAATTCGTGTCGCGCGCCGGATCGTTCTGCGCGGTTGCATTCGCGATGTTCTGATGCCCGACCAAGAGCTCCGGCGTGTGCGGATAGCAGACTGCGCCGGCTTTATCGTAGCTGTCCTGCGGCAGCAGCGCCATGATCGGCGGAAGCTTGCGGGCCGGCTGATCGCCGCGAAGGAGTGCTTGAATACGAGCCTCGGTATCCTGATATCCGCCTTCGCCCTCGAAACTCTCTACCAGCTTGCCATTCCGGTCGTAGAGGTATTCGTGCGGCCAGACGGTATTGCCGTAGCGCTTCCAGATCGCGAACGAGTCGTCGAGGACGACTGGCCAATCGACATTCAAACGTTTGACCGCAGCGGCGACGTTGGCGTGTTCCCCGGAGAAATGGAACTCCGGCGTGTGTACGCCGACGATCACGAAGCCGTCGTCGCGATAGCGCCGGTACCACTCCCCCAAATAGGGCAACGTGCGAAGGCAGTTGAGACAGGTGTATTCCCAAAAGTCGACGAGAACGATCTTTCCGCGAAGGTGGACGGGATCGAGCGGCGGGCTGTTTATCCAGCCGGCGCCCCCGTCGAAGCTTTGAACGGAGGGAGGCTCCGCGCCGAGGCCGACCTGCCACGGCCCCGGCGCGAAGGCAGCGATCACTGCTGCAACGACGAGCGCTGCGCGCACGAAGACGCCCTAGATTTTCACCTGGGCATTGAGGTAGATGTTGAACGGTTGCAGGACGCCTCCGATGGCGCCATTGTTTCCCAACGTCGGCAGATAGCTTTGCTGGAATGCGGCCGGCGTACGAGCTTTATTGGCCGCAAAGTCGTTGATGCCGGTGCCGTTGTAGAAGTTGCTGGGATAGAGGGTGCTATTGAGCGAGCCGCCTGCTGGAGTGTATCCGCAGATATTGCCGCCCGCGGGATAGTACGAGGTCCAGGGCTCCGACGAGCCCCCAAAGCACGCGTGGAAGAGATTCGTGCCGAGCACCATCAGCCGAATCTTCGGCGTCAGGTCGTAGGTGACTTGCAGGTTACCGACGAGGAAGTTCGGATTCTGGTAGGATCCGAACGCGTAGCTTCCCGTTTGAGGATTGGGAACGTAGAGGTAGCCGAACGCTCCGCTTCCCGCTGAGGTCGTCGTGAGGTAGTTGCACTGCAAGGGATTCGTTTTGGGCGACACCTTCGTGATACCCGTCGACCCCGAGTTGAGCGTGCAGGTGCGCGGATCGAGCCCTTCGGTATCGAGCGGGCTGCCGTAGTAGCCGCCGGACTGGAACGAAAGGCTGGGCGTTATCGCGATCTTGTGCTTACGGTAGTTCAGGATCGCCGAAGCGACCTCGGGTGAGATGTAGCTGATCACCGCGCCATTGAGGTTCGGAGCGACCGCGGTCGAATACGGATTGTACCATCCGTTGGGGTCGAGCTGCCCTTGTTGCGGCCGGTTGTAGTACGGATTGAGGATCGTATCGAAACCCGCCACCGCTTTCCCGTTGGGCGTGCCGCACGATACGGCCTTACCTCCCTGGTAGCATGGGCTGCCGCCGCCGCCCTTGGTCAGGGCGTTGTACTGCGAGATCACTTGGTTCAGAGCGATCGTCGTATTCGGGATGACGCCGCCGGTAGCCAGCGGCACGTTTTGGAACTGAACCTTCGAGTTGGTGTACGTGAAGGCAAGCTGCCCCGAGAATCCGTCCCGGCTGAAATCACCCTTGTTCAGCTGAAACTCGGCGCCGTAGACGCGATTGACGCCGACGGGAACTTGGGTTACGAAGCCGGCGCCGATGAACGTCTGCTGCTGCCAGTCGTTGACCCACGTGTAAAACGGCGTTGCCTTGAGGCTGACGTCGGTGTTACGGAAATGGTGCTCGAGCGACGCGTCGTACTGCGCCGATGAGATCCCTGGGATCGGATGGAACGGCGAATAGAAGCCGAGGTTCATCGTGTTGTTCCATACAGAGCGATCGTCGCCCGACGGGCTCAGATACTGAACCGACGCCGTAATCGGGGGCTGCGTAAAGCGGCCCGCCGAGAAGCGCCAAACGGTATCGGGCGATTGCGTGTACGTGGCCGAGATTCTCGGTTCCCAATAATTCAGCGAATACGACGCCGGGGAGGCGGCCGAGAAGTTCGGAGCAGCGACCCCGTTCTGCGTCGTTCCGTTCGGGTGAACCCAGCCGGTGTGCGGCCCAGAGGGATGAAGCGCTGCCGCCGCTTGATTGCAGTTTCCGTTGACGAACTGTGCCGGTGCCGGCGGAAACTCGCCCGGCTGGAGCGGGATCGTCAGGACCTGATTGGTAGCGGCGAACACGCACGTGTAGTTGGCGGTCATTCCGGCATAGAACGAGTCACCCGCGGTTAACGAGTCGGGCAGGTTGTAGCTGAAGTTATCGTATCGCACCGAGGCATTGATCAAGAACTTGTCGTTCGGGCGAAACTGGTCGCTGAGCGACGCGTTCGTAAATCGCGGTTGAACCTCATTGAGCGAACCGGTAATATTTCCGCTCCACAGGGTGTCCCACGTGGCGCCTGCGGGGCCGCCGAAACCGGTCGGACCGGCCGTCGCCGTGCTGCTCCAGGTCGGCGTCACGAAGCACTGCGGCGCGGACTTCAGTGCGCAGTTGAAGCGCTTGCCGGAGGCTTTGCCTTGGAGATTCGTGTCGTAGTAGTTGTTGTTCTCGCCGTTCGTTCCCAGGACGCACGCCTCGGGCGTGCCTTTCGTCGGGTCGTAACACGTGTACTGTCCGCCCGTACCGGCCGCCATGTACCCGATGGGCGAGTCCTCGACGCCTGCGATTGCCGAGTTGTTGTTGAGGCGGCTGACGCCGGCGGTCGT
>DATAQH010000331.1:0-2001 GCA_036264815.1 Candidatus Cybelea sp. | reverse complement strand
ATGCCCGGACGGATGCGGTGAGGGCTGCGACGGGGCTGGGGCCATCGCCGACAATAGGATCGCCAAGAGAACGCAGAGCGGCATCGGAAGTACCTCCGCAAGCGAATTCACGCGCCGGCGCGGGGAAGCAAGGCCAACCGGCTATAAGCAAGGCAGGTGAGCTCCGACGCCCTGACCGTCCCCACGCCCCCGTCCGAGGCCTACGTCCGCATCGTTCCGCTCGGCGGCTGCGGCGAGATCGGCCGCAACATGACCGTCATCGAGACCAACGAGGACCTCGTGGTCGTCGACTGCGGTTTGATGTTCCCCGACGACGAGATGTACGGCGTCGATATCGTCATCAACGACTTCACGTACGTGCGCGAGCGCGCCGACAAGTTGCGCGCGCTGCTCGTGACGCACGGTCACGAAGACCACATCGGCGGCATTCCATATTTCGCGCGCGAATTCACCGGCGTACCGATCGTGGGGACGCCGCTCACGATCGCCTTGATCAAGGCAAAGTCACGCGAGCAGCGCGTCGCTGAGGCCGACTTCACGCTGGTCAAACCGGGGAGCGTGATACGGTACGGTTCGATCGAGGCGGAGTTCGTGCACGTGAATCACTCCGTCGCGGGTGCGTGTTCGCTGGCGTTGCGGACGCCGGTCGGCACCGTCTTTCACACCGGCGATTTCAAATTCGATCAGACACCCATCGATGGGAAGCCCGCTGATTTCGCTCGCATCGCGCGGATCGGCGACGACGGCGTGCTCTGCATGCTCTCCGATTCGACCAACGCCGAGCGTCCCGGCCATACGCTCTCAGAACGCATCGTCGGCGAAGCTTTCACCTCGATCTTTTCGCACGCGAAAGGGCGCATCGTCGTGGCCTCGTTTGCCTCGAACGTTCCGCGCATTCAGCAGACCGTCGATCACGCGGTTCGTTTCGGCCGAAAGATAGCGTTCTTGGGCCGCTCGATGCGCAACGTCGTTCACTTCGCGACCGAGCTGGGCCATTTGCGCGTGCCTTCGGATGCCGTACTGCGCATCGAGGAGGTCGACGCGCATCCTCCGGAGCGCGTCGTTGTTATGACGACGGGTTCGCAGGGTTAGCCGATGAGCGGCCTCGCGCGGATGTCGGTGCGCGACCACAAACAATTCAAGATCGTCCCAGGCGACACGGTCGTCATCAGCGCGACGCCGATTCCCGGCAACGAGAAGAGCGTGCACAAGACGATCAATAACCTCTGCAAGCTCGGCGCGACGGTGATTCACGGTACCGACGGACGTTCGCACGTCTCAGGTCACGCCTCGCAAGAGGAGCTGCTGCTCATGCTCAACCTCGTGCGGCCGGAATTCTTCGTTCCGGTGCACGGCGAGTACCGCATGCTCGCCGCGCACGGCAAGCTCGCGGTCGAGACGGGCGTCGAGCCAGGGAACGCCTTCATCGTCGAAAACGGCGACGTGCTCGAGTTCACGCACGAATACGGCGACAAGGTCGGACGGACGTACGGCGGCCACGTTTTCGTCGATGGCTCGGGCATCGGCGACGTCGGCGAAGCGGTGTTGCGCGATCGCAAAGCACTCTCCAACGACGGCATCATGATGGTCGTGGTAGCTATCGACGGCGAGGAGGCGCGCGTCATCGCGGGCCCCGATCTCATCTCGAAGGGCGTCTTCTATTTGCCCGAAGCCGACGGCGTGCTCGACGAACTTCGCGCCGAGCTCGCCGGCGCGATCGAAAGCATCTCGGTCGACGCGATGCGCGACGCCGACACGGTCAAAGAGCACATCCGCAGCGCGTTGGCGAGAGCCGTTTACGACCGGACCAAACGCCGCCCGGTCGTCATTCCGGTGGTAATGGAGGTCTAGCCCCTAGTGTCATCCTGACCCTTCGACGATGCTCAGGGCTGCGCTTCGCGCAGGCGGTCAGGAAATGTCATCCTGAGCTTAATGTCATCCTGAGCTTGTCGAAGGACGTCGAAGGATGACCAAGTCAATCCTTTTAATTGGGAGCAACGT
>DATAQH010000208.1:0-13235 GCA_036264815.1 Candidatus Cybelea sp. | reverse complement strand
ATTCGGCGCAGGACTGGTCGAACTCGACCGGCGAGGGCGATAACGACTACGAGACGTATCCGTACGTGCTTTTCGGCGCGCAGCAGATGCTGCAGTCGATCGAGGCGACCAAGCACGGCAACAACACGATCCTCGTGAACGGCAAGCCGCGTTCGTGCCACGACAGCATCGCGGTGCTCGTGGATAGCCCGCAGGGATATTCGTGCATGACGCCCGCGCAGTACGCCGTGAATTTTTACGGGCCGTTCGGCGGCAGCATCGATCGCTGGCGCACCCTCGGTAACAACGACTACGACCTGCGCGGAACGCAGGTGCTCGCCGGCGGGACGATCACCCTCGAGGGCTTCGTGGACGCTTACAACTACAACGAGCAGAAGGGGCCGGGCGTGGCGATCGGGCCGTACGGCCCCGGCCCCGATTTCCTCAGCCTCTACAGCAATCGCGGCTATCTGGTGAGCGATGACTACGCCTGGTCGAAGAACGACCTGGGGTTCGGTTATTCGTGGCTGCATCAGGCGAACACGAACGGATCCTATCCGTACTCGCTGGCCGACGGCACGACGTACAACACCTTCGGCACCAATCCGCCGCTCTATCTCGCGACGGCGAGCTACTTCGTGCGCGACACCTGGACGCCCAACGACAAGCTGCAGGCTTTCGGCAGCATCTGGCTCCAGCGCTCGCTCGACACCTCCTCGACGCACTTCGATCCGCGCGTTTCGATCGTCTACCGGCCCGATAGCGCCGACGTGGTTCGCATCACCGGAGGGCGCTCGTACAGCGAGCCGGATCCCTCGCTGATTGCGTTCGCGCCGCCGATCTACGGCGCGCCCTCGAGCATCAACTGCCCGCCGGCAACGAGCGGTTCGGGCGCACTCGTCTCGATCGCGTCGGTTGCCAATCCGACGCTGCAGCCGGAGACGGCGGGCGATCTCGAGCTGGCCGTCGGACATCGCTTCACCCCAACGACCAACGTTCAGGCCGACGTCTATCAGTCGCTCGAGAGTGAAGCGCTGCTCAACGGCAACGTTCCGATCGTCGGGTTTCCGGGGATTACGGTGCCGTCGAACTACATCGACAAAGCGCTTGCGCGGCTGAACTCGTGCCCGGGGCTAAATCCGACGGTTCACAATCTCGCCTTCACGACGACCTTCAACGCAGCTGCGGCGCGCTACCGAGGCATCGTCCTCTCGACCAACGTCGGCCTGATGCGGAGGGTTACGCTCAACGCTTCGTTCGACGTTCAATCGGCCGCCTATCTCGGCGTGCCGCAAGACATCCTCATCGGCAATACCAGCCTTCTCGACGGCGGACAGATCTACGGCGTGCCATTGCGTCAAGGCACCGCGGGCCTCGCCTATCAAGATAACCAAGGCTTCGGAGCGCGCCTCGACGCCACGTATATCGGCGGCAACAATTCCTGGAACCGCAACGCGTTCTGGTTTGCCAACGCCAGCGTCTCGAAGACCAGCGGCCAGGTCGGCATCAACTTCGGCGTCTACAATCTCTTCAACAGCGTCGCCCAGCAGTATGGGCTCATCGGTTCGGGCGTCTACATTCCGCAGAACTTCTACGGCCTCGCGCAGAACGGCGGCGCGACCAGCGGGCTCGAGCAGAGCAACGAAGAGTTTGGGCTGCCGTTCCGCAGTTACTGGTTCACGGTGAAGGTTGGGATTTAGGGAATAAAACGAGAGACTCAGGAAGTAGGTCCCCACTTTTGTCAGCCCCGAGTCTCCCGCGAAAAGCCTGCACGGACTCCGTGCTCGTGCGACGATTGCTACCCCATACCGTCGCGCACGTCGCCTGAAAAGGCTCGTCTAGGTAACGAAGTGCCGTTACGAAATGTTTCGGGCCCTTCGACAGCCCGCTAGGCGGCGACGATGGTGCAGTCGCCGGAGAGGGCCGACGAAATTGGGTTGGCGGTGATCGCGCAGATGTAGGATGCGGTTGCGCCGTCGCGGGCGGCGGCTGCAGCCGCGAGGAGCTTCGGCTTCATGCTGTTGCGGCACGCGCTCGTCTGCGCGAAGACCGATGCTTGATCGGCGGTGAGACGGTCGATCCCCGAGGTGGGATCCTCGACGTCGCGCAGAACGCGCGGAACGTTCGTGACGAGGACGAACGCGTCGGCCGCAAGTGCCGCCGCGATGGCGCCGGCGGCGATATCGGCATTGACGTTATAGGCATGGCTTGCATCTTGCGCGATCGCAAGCGGCGCAACCACCGGCAGAAATCCCGCAGCGAGCAGCGTTTGAATCAGCTTCGGCTCGACCCGCTCGATCTCGCCGACGTAGCCGAGATTCTCGCCGTTGATTCCCTTTGCACGACGCCCGATCAGCGTGCCGCCGTCCTCGCCCGAGATGCCGGCCGCCGGGAGCCCGAGCATCGTGCACGCGCGGACGAGGCGCTTATTTAGGCTGCCGCAGAGCACGGCTTCGGTTACCTCGAGGGTCGCGGCGTCGGTGACCCGCTGCCCATCGATGCGTTGGCTCTCGACGCCCCGCTGCGCGAGAGCGGCATCGATCTCCGGACCGCCGCCATGGACGAGCACCACCGCCTGCCCGGCATGCCAGCGGGCAGCCACCTCGGCCAGAAGCGGGTCCGAGCCGGCGGTGGGCCATGCCATGGCACTGCCGCCATATTTCACGACCAGGGTGGTTGCATAATCATGCGTCATATGCATAAATATACATGACGTGTATGCCGTGGCGCCAGCCCCCTCGCCCCTTTCCGGCCTGGCCGGGCGCCATTTTCTGGAAGTCGACGATTTTTCGCACGGCGAGCTGAGCGCGCTGCTGCGCCTGGCCGCCTTCTTAAAGGAACGGCCGGTACGCGCTCAGGGCGCGCTGCTCAAGGGCCGTACGGTCGCCTTGTTCTTCGAAAAGCCGAGCTTGCGGACGCGGGTCTCCTTCGAAGTCGCGCTGACGCAGCTGGGAGCAACGCCGCTCTTCGCCCAGGGATCGGAGTTTGCGATCGGCTCCCGCGAGACGCCCGAAGACGCCGCGCGGGTTCTTTCGCGGTACGTCGATGCGGTGATTATCCGCACCCACGATCACGCCGGCCTGCAGCGCTTTGCTGCCGCGGCGAGTGTCCCGGTGATCAACGCGCTCTCCGCGGCGGCGCACCCATGCCAGGCGCTGGCCGATCTGCAGACGCTGCGCGAACGCTTCGGTGAAGTCGCCGGACTGCGCGTCGCCTATGTCGGCGACGGGCGCAACAACGTCGCGGCATCGCTGGCGCGCGCGGCGGTTATGATGGGCGCGACGATGCACTTCGGCTCGCCGCCGACGCATCGCCCCTCCGAAACCTTTCTCGCACAGCTGGCGCGCTTGGGGAAGGCCTCGGGCGGCTCGGCGCGCGCGTTCTCCAATCCGGTGCGAGCGGTGCGGGGTGCAGATGCGATCTACACCGACGTTTGGACGTCGATGGGCGAGGAGCGATTTCGCGAGCGCAACGACGCGATGCTGCGCCCATACGGCGTTACGGGCGACCTGATGGCTTACGCCGCGCCGCACGCCGCCTTCCTACACTGTCTGCCGGCCCACCGCGGCGAGGAGGTCAGCGCAGAGGTGATCGACGGACCGCAGAGCGCCGTCTTCGATCAAGCCGAGAACCGGATGCACGCGCAAAAAGCGCTGCTCGTCGCACTCTTGACCGATAGCAAAGGATTTCCGATATGAAAGATCGGCGGCAACGCGCCATTCTTACTCTGGTCGCAACGCGACCGGTGCATTCGCAAGAAGAACTCGTTGCGCTGCTGCGCCGGCAGGGCTTCGAGGTGACGCAGGCCACCGTCTCGCGCGACATCAAGGAGCTGCGGCTGACGAAGGTGCCGATCACCTCAGAAGGCGGCGACGCCTTCAAATACGTCGTGCCGAGCGCGGCAACGAACTACGTCAGCCGCCTGCACCGCGCGATGGCCGAGCTGACGACGACGATCGACGCGAGCGGAAATCTGATCGTGATCCACACCGCGCCGGGAAGCGCGATGATGCTGGCCTCGGCGGTCGACGAAGCCGCGTGGCCGGAGGTACTCGGAACGATCGGCGGCGACGACACGATTCTTATCGTCGTACGTTCGGCGGAAGAGACGCCGTTCGTGCGGCAGCGGTTTTCCGACCTTCGCGGCCAAGCGGAGGCGGCATGAGCCGTATCGTCCTGGCCTACTCGGGCGGCCTCGACACGTCGGTTCTGCTCAAGAAGCTGATTCTCGAAGGGAGCGAGGTCATCGCCATGACGGTCGACCTCGGAGAGAGCGACGCGGTAGCTGGGAGCGGCGCCCGCGCTGCATTGGAGTCGGTGCGGGCCAAGGCCTTGAGCCTTGGCGCGTACGCTGCGGTGCTCGTCGACGCGCGCGAGCGCTTCATCTCCGAGTACGCGTTTGCAGCGCTGCGAGCCAACGCCGTCTACCAGGACGTCTACCCCCTTTCTGCGGCGCTTTCTCGCCCGCTGATCGCCGAACTGCTCGTGCAGACTGCCCACGAGTACGGCGCGACGACGGTGGCGCACGGCTGTACCGGCAAGGGCAACGACCAGGTGCGCATCGAGCTCGGTGTGCGCGCGCTCGACCCAACGCTGGTCTGCCGTGCGCCGTTGCGGGAATCGCCGCTTTCGCGCCCCGACGCAATCGCTTACGCTCGCGAGCACGCCATTCCGATCGCGCACACGGTCGAGAAGCCCTATTCGATCGACGCGAATTTGTGGGGGCGCTCGATCGAGGCGGGCGTGCTCGAGGATCCTGCGAACGCGCCGCCCGAAGACGCGTATGCCTGGACGCGTTCGCCCGAAGCCGCGCCGCCGGTTCCGGAGGAGATCGTCGTCACGTTCGATTCGGGCGAACCGAGTATCGCCGGCGCGCGCGGGGCGGCGATGGTCGCCGAGCTCAATCGCATAGCCGGCGCACACGGCATCGGCCGGATCGATCTAATCGAGGACCGGGTCGTCGGTTTGAAGTCGCGCGAGATCTACGAATGCCCGGCCGCAATCGTCTTGATTTCGGCGCATCGCGCGCTCGAGCGGCTCGTGCTGACGCGCGACGAGCTGCGCTTTAAGGCGCTCGCCGATCGGCGTTACGCGGAGCTGATCTACGACGGCCTCTGGATGCAGCCTCTGCGAACGGCGCTCGAGGCGTTCAACGGAAGCTTTGCAGCGCGGACGAATGGCGAGGTGCGCGTGCGGCTGTATCGCGGGAGCGCGACCGTTAGCGGGCTGCATTCGCCCAACGGGCTGTACCGCGAGCGGCTCGCGACCTACGGCACGCGGGACGAGTTCGATCATCAGGCGGCCGGCGGATTCATCGCGCTGCAGGCGCTGCCGCTCGAGGCGTTCGCGGCGGCGGGCGCGCGCGAGAGCGTCGCAACGTAAGGATCGCGACGGTGAGCATGCTCCAGTGGGGCGGACGCTTCGCGAGCGCGCCCGATTCGCAGCTCCTCGCGTTCGGCTCGTCGTTGGAAGAGGACCTCGTGCTCGCATCGTTCGACGTCGAGTGTTCGCGCGCGCACGTCGGGGCGCTCCTGGCGGGTGGGGTCATCGACGAGGCGCAGGCGACGACGTTGCTGGGCGCGCTGCAGAGCGTGCGCGACGAGATTACCGAGGGCAGCTTCGCGCAAACGGCGCGCGCCGGCGCGTTCGAAGACGTGCACGGGGCGATCGACGCACGCGTTCGCGCGTTCGCGGGCGAGACCGGTGAGTGGCTGCACGCCGGGCGCAGCCGCAACGATCAGGTCGCTACGACGCTCCTTCTCTACGTGCGCGACCGTGCGCGGAGCGCCGCGCGATGCACGCATTCGATTGCAGCGGCGATCGGCGAGCGCGCGCGCGGCGAGTTCGAAGCGGGTACGCTGCTTGCGGCCTGCACGCATCGCCAGCCGGCTCAGCCGGCCATGCTCGGCTTCGTGCTGGTGGGGTGGGCCGAACCGTTCGTGCGCGCGAGCTCGCGCTTTTTGGCGGCGCGCCGCGCCGCGGCGGCATCATGTCCCCTCGGCAGTGCGGCGTTGGCCGGCTCGAGCCTGCCGCTCGATCGGATGAGGGCGGCCGATGCGCTCGCCTTTGCTGCACCCTCGCGCAACGCCCTCGACGCGATCGGCAATCGCGACGCGGCGCTCGACCTCGCGCACGCATTCGTGCGAACGACGGTCGATGCATCGCGCATCTCTGAAGAATTGATCGCCTGGGCCGCGCCGGCCTACGGTTACGTCCGGTTAGGCGACGCGGCGTCGACGGGATCGAGCTTGATGCCGCAAAAACGCAATCCCGATCCCTTCGAGCTCGTACGCGCCCGGGCGGCGGCCGCCGTCGGGAGGTATGCAGGCGCGCTGGGAACGCTCTGCGGGCTCGCACCCTCGTACCAGCGCGATCTGCAAGTCACCAAGGGCCAGATCATCGCGATCGTCGAGGACTCGCTACGCACCCTCGAGGCATTCGCGCGGGCGTTCGATGCGGTGACGTTCGTGCGGGAGAAGATGGCGGCGGCCGCCATCGATGGGTACACCCCGGCAACCGACGTTGCCGACGCGCTCATCGCGCAGGGCGTGACGGCGCGTACGGCGCACGCGCTCGTCGGTGCGGCGGTGGCGCGCGCGGAGACTGAGCGGCGCGCGCTGGCCGCGCAAGATTTAGTGTGGCTCGCGGGCGAGAGCGGAGTTTCGTCGCTGCGGGCGCCGCTCGACGCGCAAGCCTCGGTTGAGGGGAAAAAGACGCGCGGCTCGACGTCACCGGATGAGGTGCGCCGACAGCTCGCCTCGCTGGAATCAGACCTTCGCAACCTGCAGATGCAGTTGTGACGCGCGTGCACGTGACCGGCGCCGCCGGGTACGCGGCGGCCGAGGCCCTTCGCTGGCTGCACGCGCACCCGTTCGTCGAAGTCGGCGTTATTGAGAGCCGGAGCCACGCGGGCGAGCGGCTCGGCGACCACTTTCCGCTGCTGCGCGATGCGCCGTACCGCTGCGCGGAGCCGGGTAGCGTTCTGCAGAGCGCCTGCGTGGACGACGTTGCCATCGTCGGCGGGACCGACGACGAATCGCGCGCGATCGTCCCGCAGCTTCTCGAGGCCGGGTTGCGGACGATCGATCTCTCCGCACAGTATCGGGCCGACGCCTCGGCGGCGTATGGGCTGTGCGAGTGGGAACGGGCGGCGATCGCGCAGGCGCGTCTGGTCGCCAATCCCGGCTGTTACCCTACGGCCTCGCTGCTTTCACTGCTGCCGCTGGGGATGATCGGCTCGCCGCGTCAGGTCGTGATCGACGCGAAGAGCGGAATCACCGGCGCCGGGCGCCGTCCGCGCGTCGAATCGCTCTTTGCCGAAGTAAGCGGTGAGATTCGCGCCTACGGCTTGAACGGACACCGCCATCAGCCGGAGATCGAGCGCGTGTTGCGGGCCGGGGGAATTCAGGCGAGCGTCGCCTTCACGCCGCATGTCGTACCGATCGCACGGGGTATGCTCGTGGACGCGTACGCAATCTTCGACGACGCGCTCGACGCCGGCGCCGTGCACGCGGCGTACGAGTTCGCGTACACGGGAAGCCCGTTCGTCCGCGTGCTCGCCGACGGCCAGGCGCCGAGCGTCGCGGCGGTCGTGGGAACCAACGATGCAGAGCTGCGCGTCGACGTGCATGGCTGTGTCGTGCGCGCCATCTGCGCGATCGACAACCTTGGCAAAGGCGCCGGCGGACAGGCCGTTCAGAATCTCAACATCATGCTGGGGCTGCCGGAGGAGAGCGGATTTGGCAATCGCATCGTCGTCGCTTGAGCTGATCGCCCTGCGGGGCGGCCTCGGCTGCGTCCCCGGCGTGCGCCTCGCGGGCGTCCATGCAGGCATCAAACCGCGCAAGCGAGACCTGGCGCTCGTGCTCTTCGATACACCGCAGAGCTGCGCGTCGGTGGTTACGACCAATGAAATCAAGGCCGCACCGCTGCTGGTGAGCGCAGAGCACCTCGGGCTGTCGCCGGCGATGCGCGCGATCGTCTGCAATTCGGGCTGCGCGAACGCCTGCACCGGCGAACGCGGCGAACGCGACGCGCGTGCGACCGCGCGCCAGGCGGCAGCGCTGCTCGACCTACTGCCCTCGCAGGTCGTCGTTGCGTCGACGGGCGTGATCGGCGTGCCGCTGGCGATCGATCGCGTGCAGCGCGGCTTGGAGCGGGCCGCGATGCAGCTCGATTTCGGCGGGAAGGCGGCCTACGACGCGGCCGAAGCGATCATGACGACCGATCGCGTGCCAAAGCTCTCCGCCTACGCGTTCTATCACGAGGATCGCAAATACGTCGTCGGCGGGATCGCCAAAGGCTCGGGAATGATCGCTCCCAACATGGCGACGATGCTCGCCTTCATTGCCACGGATTTCCCCTTCTCGCGCGGCGCGCTCGCACGCGTACTGGAGAGCTGCAGCGATGCCAGCTTCAACATGATTTCGGTCGACGGCGACATGTCGACCAACGACGCGGTTTACGCATTTGCACCCGCGCTGCTCGACGGTGCCGAAGCGCCGCCGGCCTGCGCGCGGGCGCTGCAGGCCGTCTGTCTCGATCTCGCGCAGGCGATGGTCGCCGATGGCGAGGGGGCGACCAAATCGCTCGAGATGCGGGTAACCCAGGCGCGCGACGTCGCGCAGGCGCGAAAGATCGCCCGCGCGATCATCAACAGCAATCTCGTCAAGACCGCGCTCTACGGTGAAGATCCGAACTGGGGGCGCATCGTAGCGTCCGCGGGTGCCGCACGAGCGCAGCTCGATCCGGGGCGCTGGTCGCTCTATCTCAACGGTAAAGCGTGGGTCGCGCAGGGTGCGATCGAGCTGCTTTCGGAGGCAGAAGCGCACCGCGAGCTGGAGGGGTCGGCGATCGGCGTCGAGCTGCGCCTCGGGATCGGGGAAGCGGAGGCGACCGGCTGGGGCTGCGATCTCTCGCGCGACTACGTGCGCATCAATGCGAGCTACCGCACGTGATGCTCGCCGGCGGATTTCTGGATACCTACCGGCGCGCGCCGATCACGATCGTCGCCGGCGACGGCTGCGAAGTCGTCGACGAAAACGGAAGGCGATATCTCGATTGCATCGGCGGCATCGCGGTCTGCGCGCTCGGGCACGCGCACCCCGCGATCGCCGACGCGGTCGCATCGCAGGCGCGCAGGCTCGTGCATGCGAGCAACCTCTACCACCACGAGCCGGCGACGTCGCTCGTGCGCGAGCTACTCTCACGCTCGGGGATGGATGCGGTCTTCCTCTGCAACTCGGGAACGGAGGCCAATGAAGCGGCGATCAAACTCGCGCGCAAGTGGGCATACCGTCGCGGCGAGCGCGAACGGCGGACGATACTCGCCTGCAGCGGTTCCTTCCACGGGCGCACGCTCGGCGCGCTGGCAGCGACGGCCAACGCCGCGTATCACGAAGGGTTCGAGCCGCTGCCGGCAGGCTTTGCGTTTACGCCGTTCAACGACGTCGCGGCGCTGGCGAGCGCGATCGACGAGCACGTTGCGGCGCTGATCGTCGAGCCGGTGCAGGGAGAAAGCGGCGTGCATCCCGCGAGCGTGGAGTTTCTCTCGCGCGCACGCCAGCTCTGCAGCGAACGCGGCGCGTTGCTCGTTTACGATGAGATTCAGTGCGGGGTCGGACGGACGGGGAGCTTCTTCGCGTTCGAGCAGCTCGGCGTACGGCCGGATATCGTCACGCTGGCGAAAGCGCTCGCGAACGGTCTGCCGATCGGCGCGACGATTGCGAACGAACGCGCCGCAATCGGCTTTGCGCCGGGCGATCACGGGTCGACCTTCGGCGGCTCCCCCATTCCGTGCGCGGCCGCGATGGCGCACCTGCGCGTTCGAGACGAGCTCGACCTCGACGCCGCCGTGCGCGAGCGTTCCGTGCAGTTCTTCGAGGCGTTGCGAGCGTTGGCACGAGAGCGCCCCGATCTCTTTGGCGCGCCACGCGGCATGGGTCTGCTCGTCGGTCTTCCCGTGGTCGCACCGCACGAAGCGAGCGCTCTAGCGGGCGCCGCCCGGGCAAACGGGCTTCTCGTCGGAACTGCCGGCGGCAATACGCTGCGCTTCGCGCCGCCGTTGATAATCTCTGAGGCGGACGTAAATCGCGCGATGTCGCTGCTGCGCGAGGTTTCCTTCGACCATCCTTCGACGGGCTCGGGATGACATTTGCGATGGACGCAGGGATGACACCGTGGGACGGGGCGGCGGCGGGGTTTTATATTTGTAAAAGCGTGGAATAAGAGTAGCGTAAGTCTCCTGAAGAGGGCACAGTCCAATGCAGTAGCTTACGATCGCAAGAAAAAACGGGGCCCGTTTAAAACGCGGGCCCCGCTCCCCTTTACGATTGAGCGCGGGCGATGGCGCGCCAGATCCGAAACGCGAGCACCGCAATTGCAAGCGCCGGCGGCATCTGCGCGCGCAACGCAAAATGCAGGCCGAGCACGACGAGCGTAGCGAGCGCGACGCCGGGTGGACTCATGCGAGGTAGTGCCAGCGATCTCGCCGACGATTGCGGCGAGGCAGGGAAGGACGACGATCGAGCGCAGCCCGGTCGACTCGCCGCTGGGCATGCGGAAGGCGGATAGATGACGACGGCGAGGGGCGGCAACAGCAAGTATTCGGTCACCGGCCGATGGACGAGGACCTGGATGCCGCCGAGCACCGCCAACAGCAGCGGCACGGCGATCGAAGCGGCGACGTGATTGGGGCGGCCGGTTTGCGGCACCCGTTGGTCATTGCTAGCGATGGTTGCCAAGCGCATCAATTGCCCGTTCGCCGGGTAGGATACAATCGTTAGCATGATCGCCCCGGCCCGGGACTGCGCCACCGCAGAGGTCGCTCCGCGCGACCCCCGGGCGAACGCGGCCCTCGAGGTGTTGCGCCTGCTCTTCGGGCGCAGCTTCGCGAGCGATTTCGGGGTCGAGCTCTGGGACGGAACGCGCGTACGCGCTGCCAAGGCCGAACGGTTCGTTTTGCAAGTCAACGCGCCGGGCGCGTTACGGCTGGCCTTCACGCCGCCGGTCGACCTTTCGACGGGGCGCGCCTTCGGCGCGGGATTGCTCGATGCGCGGGGCGATCTCGAGTCCGCGGTCGACGCCTTCTATCGCGTCGGCAAAATGCCCGGCCCGCTGCGAATGGTACGGATGCTGGCGGCGCTCCGGCGGCTGCCGGCGATACCGCCTCCCGAGCTTCCCGAGGCGAAGCTGCGCGGCGGCCGCCACTCGCGGGCGCGCGATCGTGCCGCGATCGGCTTTCACTACGATCAGCCGGTCGAGTTCTACCGCGCGTTTCTCGGTCGCGCGATGAACTATTCGAGCGCCTATTTCGACGACGGCTGCGAGACGCTCGACGCCGCGCAATCCGCGAAGATGGATTACGTGCTGCGCAAATTGCGTTTGCGCCCGGGCGAACGGCTACTCGACGTCGGGTGCGGCTGGGGCGGCCTCGTGCTGCGCGCCGCGCAACGCTTCGGGGCGCACGTGCTCGGTATCACGCTGAGCGCGCGACAGCTCGAAGAGGCACGACGTCGCATCGCCGATGGGGGCGTTTTCGATCGAGCGCGCGTCGAGCTGCGCGACTACCGCGATCTGCGCGGGGAGTGCTTCGACAAGATCGTCAGCATCGGGATGTTCGAACACGTCGGGCGCGCGAAGCTGCCCGAGTATTTTCGCGCGATCTATCGGGCGCTGCGTCCGGGCGGACTCTTTCTCAACACCGGCATCTCGCACCAAGATCCGCGTAGCACCGGCAAAGTGACGGGCTTCATGGATCGCCTCATCTTTCCCGACGGCGAGCTGGTGCCGATCTCCGAGGCGTTGAACTTCTCCGAACGCGCGGGCTTCGAAGTGCGTGATGTCGAGAGCCTGCGAGAGCACTACATGCGCACGACGCGCGAATGGGTTGCGAACCTCGAGCGCAACCGGGCGGCCGCCGTTGCGGCCGCGGGCGAAGTAACCTACCGGCTCTGGCGCCTCTACTTGGCCGGCAGCGCGCAGGGTTTTCGCGCCGGACGAATCGGAATTTATCAGTCGTTATTGGCGCGCCCGCGCGCAGGCGGTTTCGTCGAGCTGCCCGCGACGCGACGCGACCTCTACGTACGAGAGGTTGCCGACGGCTAGAGAGACAAGCTACCCCGCGTGCACGATGTAAATGAGTCGCTCCGTTTGCCCTCCCCGGCGCCGCGTCCGCAGTCAATCGCGTTTGACGGCGAGAAGCTTTGGATGGGCTCCATCGAGACTTGCCGTCTCTATGCGCTCGATCCGCGCCAGTGGACCCTGATCGAAGAAGATACCGCGCCCGGTAGACCGTGGGGTATGACGGTCGTCGGCGACGAGCTGCGCGTGATATGCGGCGAGGGCGACGAGGACGATCGGATCATCCGCCGCTTCGTTCCCGGCCACGGCTTCAAGAGCCACGACGCGCTGCCGTGCCCCGACGACACCGGCTCCCAGCTGAGCTACGATGGATCCTGGCTCTACGTGAGCCAGTGGTACAACAAACGCATTCTCGGTTTGGACGATGCGGGCAGAATCATGCGCGAGATCGAGGTGCCGCGCGGAATATGCGGGCAGTGTTACGTCGACGGCACGTTCTACGTGCTAACGACCGACGAGGAGGACGGCCAAGATTATTTCATCGGCAAAGTTACACAAAACGGCCACGGAAAGTACGAAGAGCTCGCACGCGTTCCGTTCGCGGCGCGTGCGCTTGCCTACGACGGGTCGCGATTCTGGACCAACCATCGGGAGGCCAACCAGATCGTCGCGTTCGATGCGTAAGTCATTCGGAAGAAGGCGAACTGCGCAAGGAATATCCCATCGTCGACTCCCACTCGCGCTCCATACTTTCGTAGCACTCGCAAGAGGCCGATTCCAACCCCGCGCGGTCTAGGATCGTGATAACGCCCCGCGTGTAGGTGATGAATCCGGCGCTCTGCAGGGCCGCCGCGGCGAGAGCGATGCTGGCGCGCCGCACTCCGAGCATATCTCCGAGGAACTCTTGGGTAAGGCGAATGCGCTCGCGCCCGACGCGGTCGTGCGCCATGAGGAGCCAGCGCGCGCAGCGCTCGTTCGTCGGGTGAAGTGCGTTACAGGCAGAGAGCCGCGCAGAGACGCCAAGAACGGCCTGCGCGTAGCGCAGGGAAAATGCACGCAGCTCCGGCTCGTGCTCGAGAGCGGCGCGAAACTCCTCGATCGGCAGGCACTGCGCGCCGTCGGGGATTTGCACGAGACTCCGCTGGCTGGCGGTGGTCTGGCCGAGAACCACGGCT
>DATAQH010000196.1:0-1573 GCA_036264815.1 Candidatus Cybelea sp. | reverse complement strand
TCGGGACCGCGCATGCCGCCCTCGTGAAGGCAACGCTGGCGCGCCGCAGCGGCAGACTCGCTGCCGCGCAGTCGTTCGCCGGAGACGCCGCGGCCCGGTACGGCGCTGCGGGATGGCGTCTTTCCGAAGCGATGTCGCTGGAGACGGCCGGCGAACTTGACAATGCGGCGCGCGTCTACGCAGCCTGCGGCGCAACCGCCGATGCGGCGCGTGCGGCGGACGGCCAACGCAGAAAGTTCAAGCGGGCGCCGTTCGGCGCACGTCTTACTCCGCGGGAGCGTGAGGTCGCGGCCCTGGTTGCACGTAAGCGTTCGGATCGCGAGATCGCGCGCGCGCTTTCGATAAGCGTGCGAACCGTGCATCACCACGTCGAGGCAGTGTTCAGTAAACTCGGGGTAGCGCGCCGGACCCAACTCACGGAATCGCTGCTCGAAAGGATCGCAGCTCCGGTGTAGTTGCGCGGAGCGCGATCGATGCGTGCGAGCCTTAATCAGCCGGCGGCCGCGGGGCAAAACGCCGGATACGGGCCCAGGGGCAAGATTTGAACCTCGAGCATTTCCCGTTGTGCGAGCGGCAATGAGCCTACGGCTTGGCGCGCCGCAGATTCGTCGGCACACTCGAGCAGCATAATCGCTCCCGGCGCATCCTTGCGACTCCAGATCGAACGAACGACGCCGTCGCGATAGAGTTCGCGTACTCGCTCGCGCTCGGCGCCGATATGTGCGGCAAACTGCTCGTCGGAATAGCTTTCGGTAAGCCTGCGCGAAATAGAGATGAACTGCATATCGCCATACGCTTCAACGAAGCAAGACCAAGTTCTTCGGTTTTGTCTCCCTCGAACCGTCGAGCCGCCGTGGGCGCAGTGCTTCCGAACGAAGCCGCCGGCGAGAGGCCCTGGGAGACTGCGATCGGCTACCCCGACTTCCAAACGGCTGCTTGCCGTGACGTCGTGCAACCACTCTCAATACGAACCGTGTCATCGCGGTCAAGCCGGCGGCGCAGTCGAATTCGAGGCGACGAGCTAACGGTGTGGAGGAACGGCATGAAGATCGGCATCATCGGGGCCGGGAGCATCGGCGGAACGCTTGCGCGCCGATTGGCGGAAATCGGCCACGACGTCTTCATAGCGAACTCGCGCGGGCCCGAAACGCTCCGAGATTTGGCCGCGCAGACGGGGGCGACGGCCGTAACCGTCGAGCAGGCCGCGCGCGACGCCGGGGTCGTCATCGTAAGCATTCCCGAGCGCAATATCGAAGAGCTCCCCAAAGACTTGTTCTCGGGCATACCCGACAGCGTCGTCGTGGTCGACACCGGCAACTACTACCCACGTCAGCGCGATGGACGCATCGAAGCCATCGAAGCCGGCATGCCCGAGAGCCTCTGGGTCGCTGCTGCGTTGGGAAGGCCCGTGATCAAAGCCTTCAACGTTATGTACGCCGAGCGCCTGGGGAGTCTCGGCAAGCCGAAGGGGACGCCGGCCCGAGTCGCGATTCCCGTCGCCGGCGACGACGCGCGCGCGAAAGGTATCGTGATGAACCTGGTCGATGAACTCGGCTTCGACCCAATCGATGCG
>DATAQH010000072.1:0-4215 GCA_036264815.1 Candidatus Cybelea sp. | reverse complement strand
TGCCGTCGCACTCGAGGTTTCCGGCGCTTGCTATCTCATCAATAGTTTTTCGATCTACCTCCTACCCTCAATACACTCACTCATCTTTCCTTGGATCTTACTGCCTCCATTCATCGGAGAGCTGGCCCTCACGTTCTGGCTACTGCTCACACGCCGATTCAGTGGCGTACCGGTGCAGACGAGCTAGTCGTATCTGGTACTGCGCTTCGCTGGCTTGTGGCTGCGTCGGCGCACCGGAAAAGAGCTTCGTATGAAGACCCGTTTAAAGACTGGTCCGAAAGCTGACGCCTAAACCGACAAGAAGGCGCTGGTCGCTCAGACCATTTCCAGGCGGCTCGCCGGATCTGAAGCTGGGAAGGTCTAGAGGGGCACCCGCCCACTTGGGTTGCCCCATACGTGGACCTCTCAGACTGTGTGATAGGACCAAGCGGGGGATGGGCCAGCTGCTCGCGTACCGTACAAGCAGCTACGTAGCTCGTTCGAGCCTGGAGGATGGAATATTATGAAGCTGGTTTCAATGAAACTACACGCTCTTATACCCCTCGCTGCGGCAGCGTTGGTCTCGCTTTCCGCATGTGGCGGGGGAAACACGGCGGGCGCCCTCGGCGGCGTACCGGTCGCTAATGCGATCGTCCCGCTGACGAGTACGGTCATGGTCAAGGCCGTCTTAGGAAAGAACCCGATTCCTCATTTAGAGATTACGGTAACGCGAACCACGTGGCCGAACGGTAAGCTGATTACAAAAGGGAAGACTGGGCCGATGGGCCGCGTCACGTTGTCCGGCAACTGGACGGGGCAAGAATTGATCTGCGTGGGAGGCAAATACGTCAAACCACCGCGCACGTACGAGGCCAGTCATTGCGAACGGCCGTTCCCTCGATCCGTCACTCTGGATTTCCAGCAGCTTGGCTACTCGGCGCGGGAGAGTACGAAGTGAACTTCTTACGACTGCCTGCAATTGCGGCCTGTTTGACCGCACTCTACGTTTTCGGAACCGTCACTGCAGCGTACGCCGGAACCTTGCCCGATATTAGCGGCACATGGTACGCGCAAGGAAACGCTTCAAAGCGCTGCCATATCGAGCAGAGCGGGCTGAACGTTTCGTTTACCAACGAGATCGGCTCCCACGCGCAGGGCAAATTCACCGATCCATCAACACTTTCGGCCAACTGGCCGGATTGGCATAACTCAGCGGGCGTGGGGCCGCGCACCACGTATACGGGCCATATCTCCGGCAATCTCTCCGTGATTCACTGGAGCAACGGCACGTACTGGATGCGGCACCCGCAATAGCTTATGAAAGTCCGCCTCGTCGCTTTTGCTGCAGTCGCGGCGTTAGTTTTGTGGGCCTCCCGAAATACCACTGGCATTGCGCTGGCCAACGGCGGATTTACGGGTACCTGGTGCGGCTTCAGCATGTCCGCATATACGATTACCGATTCCCCAAGGCTGATGGTGAAGCAAGGGGGTTCGGCGGAGACCTACGCGCACTACAGCGGTTCGCAATTCGTTGCCGAACGCTGGGCCCAGACGGGCACCCTGAGCGCCGATGGGAACAGGATCACTTGGGGTGACGGCAACGCCTGGGTGCGAACCACCAACGGCGCTCAGTACTGCGGATCTTTTGCCAAAGCCGCGCCGGCGCCGGCCGCAAACACCAATCCGTGGCGAATGATCGCGTGGTCCGCCGAGACGAAACGGCGCTTGTCGCCGATCGACGTCTACCACGGTTTGGCGGCGGTGAAGCGCGATGGCACGTGGGTGACCGGCTGCGTTTCGTTCGAAAATGAGAGCAGCGTCGCGGCTAAAGAAATCCGCTTCGAGTTTTTACTGGAGAATCAGAACGGCGAGGTCGTAGACAGAGTACCCTTCGATCGCACGGGCACGTTTTCACCCAACGTCGAGATCCACGGCTACGGCAGCCTCGCGGACCTGCTGAACCGCGCCGGAAACCGCGGGCATCTCGACAATTGCTGGGGCAGGCGCGCCTCCGGCGAGGACGAGATCGCACGCTTTTCGCGAGTTGCGCGGTACACGTACCGAATCGAACGCATCGAGTTCGCCGACGGCACCAGGTGGCCCAGCGAGCAAGGAACTCCGCCTGCGTCTCCGTCGCCCTCTCCGCCGGTTTAGTCGGGCGACGTCGCCAGCATCTGCGCCTGCGCCGCAAGGTCCGAGACGTCGATTCCAGCATGCTGCGCGAGTCGCAGCAGCAGCTTATCCTGAAGCTCCTGATGGTAGAGCAGGCGCGAGATCGAGTCGTGATCGGCTTCGGCACGAAGCTCGGCGTGCTGAGTCTGCTGCTTCTGTGCGACGGCGATCACGAAGATTAGAATCAACTGCAAAACGTTCGAGCATGTAAGTAGGAAGACGAAGGGGAACGGATCCCAGTGCGTTGCGGCGCCGACGCCGATCCAAAGAAACTGAACGAGGATTGCTAAAAGCAGCGCGATTGGAGCGCCCGTCGCATCGGCGATGCGGCGACAGATCTTCTCGGTTTCGCTGAGCTGATCTCGATGCTCGGCGTTGACGTCGTCGACGAGCGGGTGATTCTCAGCGCCGTTGGTTTGAGTCATTCGGACTGCTCCTTTCGAGCGACGCTTGGCGGGCGTTCGAAGAGCCAGCGGGTGACGGCGGCGTTCACGAGCTTGTGCTCTTCGCGGTGAAGGCGTTCCATCAACGCCGCTTCTTCTTCCGCCGGTACGACGCGAAGCGGTTTTCGCGCCAGGACCGGCCCACGATCGGTCGCCGGCGTTACGCGGTGAACGGTTGCACCGATCCACGAGCTCTCGCACGCGAGCGCGTCGCGCACCGCGTGCGGGCCGCGAAACGCGGGGATGCGCGTGCCGTCGGGCATCACGACCGAATCTTCGGCCGGCTCCAGCGGCAAGTAGGCCGGATGAAGGTTCAGCAGATCGGGAAAAGCGCGAACGAACGGTTCGGCGAGCAAATGCATCCAGCCCAGCAGCAACATCAGATCCGGCTCGTGCGAGGTAACCTCCTCGAGCAAACGCGCGTCGTATTGCGTCCGCGTCTCCCGCGCACGATCCCAGCTAAGCACCGCAACCGCGCGTACGCCGGCGCGCCGAGCGCGTTCGAGGGCGAACGCTCGCGAATCGTTGCTGACGACCGCAACGACGTCTACCGGCAAGCTTCCCGCAGCCGATGCATCGAGCACGGCCTGTAGATTGCTTCCGTTCCCCGAGGCCATCACGAGCGTCCGCGGCCGTGGCGCCAGCAAGGTGCTGCGATCGAATCGTTCGGCGACACGTGCCCCAGCCGCGTCGACGTAATATCGGATCAGCGATTCACCGCTGACCGCCGGTATCAGCGCGCGCGCGTAGCCGCGCTCGGCGAGCCCCGCGAGCGCCCGGCGCAGCAGCGCGACGCCGACGCCGCTCTTGCGTTCGGCGGGCGCAACGCCGAACGGCCCGAAGAGGCCCACGTCCGGCGCACGGCCCAGGCGCTCAAGCCAGCGAAACTGCAGCCCTTGCGCGCAGATCGTCGCAAAGCCGATCGGCGTCGTCACGCGGCGCGCGATCAGCGAAGCACCCTTTGCCGCTTCCGAGCTCCACGTCCCGCTGAAGGTTTCGTCGATCCACGCCAACGTGCGCTCGTCGGCAGGCGCCGGCGCTGAGATAATGCCTTGCGGTACGGGAGGGAGAGCCGAGAGCGTATCGAGGTCGACGACGAGATTGACGAGCGTCGACACGTCAGCTGTGAATGATTACCTGCGGTTCGTCGCCCGCGCGCGTTTCGATCCAGCCGACGACGCGCGCACCCGAGACCGCGCCGACCGCGGCAGCCGCGTCGGTCACCGGCACGACGAGCGTGTAGCCGATGCCCATGTTGAAAACCCGATAGCGTTCTTGCGCGGAAAGCCCTCCGCGCCGCACGAGCTCCGCAACGATCGGCGGCACGTTCCAGCGCTGCTGCTCGAAGACCGCTTTAACGCCTGGCGGCAGCGTGCGTCCGACGTTCTCGAGCAGACCGCCGCCGGTTATATGCGCCATCGACTTGACCCGCGCGACGCGCTCGATCGCCCGGACGTCGGCATAGTAGGAAGGGTGCTCGGCGAGCAGGGCATCGCCGTATGTGCCCTCACCGAAGCTCGCGTTCCATTACGAAGGATCGATCAACGCACGAGCGAGCGAGTAGCCGTTCGTGTGCAATCCGATGGCTGGCAGGCCGACGATCGCATCGCCGGGCTCGACG
>DATAQH010000154.1:0-15348 GCA_036264815.1 Candidatus Cybelea sp. | reverse complement strand
AACGGACGACGCCGACCTCCGTGCCGGTCGGCCTGGGTAGATCCTCGGCCTCGACGGCGCGCTCGATCTCGAGCTCGAGCTCGTCGGAAAGCTTGAAGCCGTCACCGCTGAAAAACTTGATGCCGTTATCCGCGACGGGATTGTGAGACGCGCTGATCATGACGCCTGCGGCCGCACCGGTGCGCCGGGCAACGCTCGCGACGGCCGGCGTCGGCACGATGCCCAGCAGCAAAGCGTTACGCCCGGCCGAAGTAATGCCGGCGACGATCGCCGCTTCGAGCATGCTGCCGGAGACCCGCGTGTCGCGTCCAACGACGATGGGCCGCTGCGCGTCGGCGCCATCGTGCAGTACGACCGCTCCGGCGCGTCCGATGCGAAATGCGAGCTCGGGCGTCAGCTCTGCGTTCGCAACACCGCGAACGCCGTCGGTACCGAAAAGCCGGCTCATTTTGCCGCGCCGGCAACGAAGCGCATCTGTACGCGCACCAGATTCGGCGAGACGGAAAGCCCCGTCAGCTCCATTCCCGACGCATTGACGGCGACGGGCCGAACCATCTCGTCGACGGCCTTAGGCCCTTCGGGAAGCGCTACGTTGGCGTTGACCGAGGCGATCTGTGCCAGCACCGAGGTTGGGGCGCGCACCGTGGCAACGTCCGGCCGGATCTGCGGCTGGTTCACGACGACGCTCGGCTGCGGCTGGCCCATGTAGTGCAGCACGATCGGAAAGCTGCGCTCCTCGACCCGTTCGATCGTCAGCGTTACCGAAGCGGGGCTCAGGCTCTGCACCGCGAGGTCCGGGGCAACGAGCTGCACCGGGACGTTATAAACGCCCGCGCCTTTATTGGAAAGATCGATCACTGCCTTGATCTCATCGGGCTTGACCGCCGGTTCTCCTCGTTTGCCCGCTACCGTAACGACCGCCTCGCGGTCGGCGAAGTGCGCGACGTAGCCCAGCGTGAGGTTTGCGGTCGAGATCGGAATCGAGAGCTGCTGCTCGCTCTGGCCGTCGGCAAAAATCGGATTCGAGGCGAACCGAAAGTACGCCCAGCCGACGATGGCGAGGGCGACGGCGAGCAGCTTGAGGGCGAAGTTCTTCCGAATCAGCTCCATTACGGCAAGAGATCGGTCCACGAAACGCGCGGTTTCGAGCCATCGCGCTGCGTTCGCAAGCGGGAACGCAGATGCGCGATAAGATCGTTGGGCCGACGGCGTTCGTGACGCGGCGGCCGCGTCACCGCCAGCAGCATCTTGACCAGCCGCTGCTCGTCGTCGACCGGACGCGAAAGCCGGCCGGCTCGCGCGATGCGAATCGCTCCGGTCTGTTCGGAGACGACCAACACGACGGCGTCGGTTTGCTCGCTCAAACCGATGGCCGCCCGATGGCGCGTGCCCATGCGAACGCCCGTCAGCGGCCGCTCCGCAAGCGGCAACAAACATCCGGCGGCTTCGATCTGTCCCTCGTGAACGACGACCGCACCGTCGTGAAGCGGTGAGGCCGCCGTGAAGATCGTGAGCAAGAGCTCTTCGGAGATGTCCGCGTGCAGCGACGTACCGCTCTCGCAGATCTCTTTCAGTCCGCTCTGCTGTTCGATGACGATCAGCGCGCCTCGGCGGTTCTGACTGAGAAAGAACGCGGTCCTTGCCAGCGTCAGCATCGCTCGATCTTCGGGGCGTCCCGGCCCGAGCTCGGCATCGTCGCCGCTCTGCAGCCGGAACAGACCGCCCCGCCCGATCTGCTCTAACGCGCGACGCAGTTCCGGTTGGAAAACGATCGGAATCGTGACCGCCGCGCCGACGAGCAAGAGGCGCAGAATCGTACCGAGCAAGGTGAGATGAAAGAGCGTTGCGAGCCCCAACAGACCGACGAGGACCAAGATGCCGATCAATATCTGCACGGCGCGCGTGCCGCGAATCAGGAGCAAGACGTAGTAGACCAAGACGCTGGTCGCGATGATGTCGATGACGTCGGAGATACCGACGTTTTGCCAGAGCGCGCTGAGCGTCATCGGCCAATCAGCAGTTCCAGCACGCGCTCTGCGGAGAGCTCGGGGGCCTGCAATGCGTCGCCCGCGATCGTCGCAAGTACCGGCGGCGGCAGGGCTGAGAGCAACTCGGTTCTTCTTCCGCTCGCGAAGCGGCGAAGCTCGACGTCGATCACGCCGGAGACTATGCCTGCTCCGCAGACCCGAGGGTCCCACTCGACGATAAGGCCTTTGTGACAGGGACGCACGGCGAGCACGCCCGCCGGCCGTCCCTCCCCGCCGAGCGCGTCGTGCAAGTGCGGCAAGGCTTCCGGCACCGTAGGGAAAACTGCCAACGCAATGACCGCTGTGTCGTATATGCTATCGCCTGGCGCCGCGGCGACGTGTGCCGCGTCGAAGGGAGCCTCCGTCTCGAGCAGCGCATACGAACGTCCGGCAGTGGGATTCACGCGCCAGGTTGCGCGCCCTCCGCAGGCCCGCATCGCAGCATCAATCGCTTCGCGTCGTGAATCGTCCGGACGCCCTGCCACGCTCAGGGTGAAGTAGATCACGTTACATCAAGCGTTCGTCGTCTCGACCGGAAAGAACTCCGCATGGATATCGATCGACGGCGAAACACAGCCGCGCATCGCGCAGCTTCGCCGCATGAGCGGACGCCGTTATATGCCGGTGCCGGGAGACGTGGTTCAAGCACGCATCCTCGAGGACGGGCAAGCCCTCGTCGAGCGCATCGAGCCGCGAACCGCAACGATGGAGCGCCGCAGCGCGGCCGGCCGAGCGAAAACGATGGCGGCAAACGTCGACCTGCTCGTCGCCGTCACGGCGCTTGCCGATCCGCCGCCTCGCCCGGCAACCCTCGACCAGCTGCTCGCCTTTGCGGAGCTCGAAGAGATTGAGGCGGCGGTCGTCTTCACAAAGCCCGACCTTGCCGACGCGCAGCGCCGCGACGAGCTGCTCGACATCTATGGCGCGCTGCGCTACCCCGGTCTCTGTATCAATCCCAAGCTCGGCGAGCGGATCGACGAGCTGCGCGGCCTGCTGCGCGGGCGTCATGCGATGCTAGTCGGGAACTCTGGGGTGGGTAAGTCCACGATCTTCCGCGCCCTGGGCGGGGAAGGGACCGTCGGCGAGGTCTCCCGGCACGGCCTTGGACGGCAGACCACGACGACGGCCCGCCTCTACCGCCTCGACGGCGGCTTTTTGATCGACAGCCCGGGAATCAACGAGTTCGGTCTGGGGGAGATTGACGCTCCGACGCTGGCCTACGGCTTTCGAGAGATCCACCCGCTCGCCCCGGGCTGCCGCTTTACCGACTGCACCCACCTCAACGAGCCCGATTGCGCCGTCAAGCAGGCGACGGCGGACGGGCGAATCGCGCAAAGCCGCTACGACAGTTATCGCAGGATCCTGCTCGCCGCCCTGGACACTCGTCGCGCGACCCTGCTATGATACACGCCGTTGTTTCCATATAGAGCATAAGGAGCATTCTTGCCGAACATCAAGGCCGCGCAAAAGTGGGCCAAGCAATCCGAGAAGCGCGAAGCGCGTAACAAGAGCACGAAGAACCGTTTGCGGACGCTTTTCAAGCGAGCCGTCGATTCAGATGAGAACGCCGCGGCCCAGCTCGCCGAGAGCGCGTACGACAAAGCGGCAAGCAAAGGAATCGTCCACCCGAACAAGGCGGCCCGGAAGAAGTCGCGCCTCGCGAAAGCGCGCAAGCGTGCGGCAACGGCGCCTGCAAAGACCACGAAGAGCCGCGGGGGGAAAGCCAAGAAGTAGGCGCGCGCAGAGATCCCTCAGGGATCGACGTTGATCGCGAGCCGAGTCTTTGCGTCCGCTCGCGCGAGCGGCAGGAGTTGCTCCCGAATGAACGCCCGTAGCGGTTTGACGCGCCGGGCCTTGAGTGCGATACGATACCTCCACTCTTCGTTGACGCGCGCGATCGGGTACGGCGCCGGCCCTAAGACCTCGGCGAGGCCGCTTTCGCGCAGCACGCGCGCGTAGCGCTCGGCGCTGCTCTGCACGCGGGCGCGGTCGCGCCCGATCACTCCAAGGTACACCAGCCGGCTCGCCGGCGGAAAATCGAGCTGCGCCCGCTCCGCCAACTCCGCCGTGGCAAATCCTTCGTAATCGTGCGCGGCGGCAAAGCGAATCGCCGGATGTTCCGGCGCATAGGTCTGCACGAACGCCTCACCCCTGCGCGCGCGGCCGCTGCGCCCGCAGACCTGCGCGATCAGCGCGAAGCTGCGCTCTGCTGCGCGAAAATCCGCAACGTTGAGCCCTAGGTCGGCAGCCACGACGGCGGCGAGCGTTACGGTTGGGTAATCCAGACCCTTGGCGACCATCTGCGTGCCGACCAGCACCTCGCCCTCCGTTTCGAACGCAGCGAGAATCCGCGCGTGATCGCCAACGCGCGTCGTCGTATCCGAATCCATCCGCAGCACGCGAGCTCGCGGGAAAAGACGGCTCACTTCGCGTGCGACGCGCTCCGTACCGATGCCGAGATCCGCTAAACCCTCCGCGCCGCAGCTTGGGCAACGCGACGGAATCGGCATTTGGAAATCGCAGTAATGGCAGCGCAGCAGGCGTTCGTTGCGATGAACCGAGAGTGCGATGCTGCAGCGCGGGCAATGGATCGCCGCTCCGCACGCGCGACAGAGCAGCGAACCCGCGCTGCCGCGCCGATTGACGAAAAGGATGCTCTTCTCCTTACGCTCCAACCGCTCGCCGAGCGCCTGGACGAGGGCGCTGCTGAAGATCGCGCGGTTTCCCGCCTCGAACTCCGCGCGAAGATCGACGACGTGAACTTCGGGCAACGGCAGCGCCGTCGCTCGAGTCGGCAGCGGCAAAAGCGCGATTCTACCGGACCGCGCGGCAGCGTAGCTTTCGAGTGACGGCGTTGCACTTCCGAGCAGCAGCAGTCCGTTCGCCAGCCGCATCCGCTCCCGGGCCACGGCGACCGCGTGATAGCGCGGCACGTTCTCTTGCTTATACGACGGGTCGTGCGCTTCGTCCACGACGATCAAACGGACGTCGCTCAACGGCGCAAAGACCGCGCTGCGCGCGCCGACGAGCACGTCGACGTCACCACGCGCACAGGCTTCCCACGCCTCGAAACGTTCGCGCTCGGAGAGCGCCGAGTGAACGACCGCGACTCGACCGCCGAACGCCGCCCGGAATCGCGCGGCGGCTTGGGGCGTCAGCGAGATCTCGGGAACGAGGACGATCGCGCGGCCGCCCCTTTGCACGACCCGTTGGATCGACTCGATGTAGACGAAGGTCTTGCCGCTTCCCGTGACGCCATGCAGGAGCGCGGTCTCAAAGCTGCCGCCTTCCAACGCGGCGGCGATCTCGGCAAGCGACTCGCGCTGTTCCGGCGTCGCCGCGTGCAGATCGGGGGCCGGCCGCATCGGCGAGATCGCGTCGGAGCGAACGAGGCGTTCGCGCAGCGCGCCGGCGTTTACCGCCCGCGCGACCACCGCATTGGAGAAACCGGCGAGTACGGCGTCGGCGCGCTCGATGCCGGGATTCGCCTGGACGAAGGTCACCAGCGCCTCGGCCTTGGGGCCACGAATCGCCGCGCCGCCGGGCTCTAAGACACGAACGCGTCGCTCGCGCACGCGCGGATCGGCAACGCGCCGAATGCGGCGCAAGCTGCCCTGTCGCGTCAGCGCACGCACGTGTGCCAGCAGGGTGCGGCGGTCCGCGACCCGTCGCGCCTCGGGATGGCGCAACAGCTGCTCGAGCGTGAAACTCTCCGCGAACTCTTCCCAGATCAAACGAATAAGCCGAAGCGGGACCGATCTGGACGCGCTGGGAGCATCGGTTGTGCGGGCGAGCACGTCGCGAATTCGCGGCACGGCCGCGCCCAACACGACCGCACCGAGCGCCTCGCCGAGCGTACAGAGGTATTGTTCTGCGACGAACGTTGCAAGCGCGAGCCCCGTCTGGTCGAATGCCCGGCCGCAGTCGACCCGCTCGCGGACCGGTCGCAGCGCGCGAGGCTGTTCGAGCTCGTAAACCGGCGATACGACAAAACCGACTGCGTCGCGATTGCCCAGGGGCACGCGCACGACGTCGCCGACCGCTAGCGCGCAATCGCCCGGGTCGTAGGTTAAAGGCAGATCGTAGCGCGAGGAGCGAATTGCCGGCAGGACATCAACGCCGCGCACGGATTCTCTCGGGCGGCCGCGCGAGCGCGGAGAGAACGGCACGCACCGTGCGATCGTTGCAGGCAACGCCGTATTCGACGTCCCCGATCGCGCGCGGCAGAACGAATCGGGAACTGCCGCCCCGCCGTTTCTTGTCGCTGCGCATCGCGGCCGCAATGGCTTCGGGCGCCAGCGACGTCTGCAGCGGCAGTCCACCCAACGCCAGCAGCGTCAGCACGCGCAGGTGGCCGGCCTGGCTGAACCGCCCGGTGCGTAGTGCCAACAAGCCCGCCGCCCGCAGGCCCAACGCGACGGCCGCTCCGTGCGAGACCCGATACTTTGAGGCCCGCTCGATGGCGTGCGCGAACGTGTGGCCGAGATTGAGCGTCGCGCGAGACCCCGCCTCGAGACGATCGTCGGCTACGGCCATCGTCTTCACTTTGATCGCTGCCGCGATGACCTCTAGCCACGGCCAGCTTCGGAGCGGGTGAGGCGAGAGCTCTTCCAAGAGCTCGAACAGGTCGCCGCCTTCGATGATCGCCGCCTTTACGATCTCCGCGAGGCCCTCGCGCAATCCCGTCTCGGGAAGCGTTTGCAGTGCATCGACGTTGCAGAAAACGCCCACCGGGTCGGCGAAGGCGCCGGCGAGATTCTTGCCGCCGCGCAGGTCGACGGCCGTTTTCCCGCCGATCGCCGCGTCGACCATCGCTACGAGCGAAGTCGCGACGTGCGCGTAGCGAACGCCTCGCATGTAGGTCGCGCAGGAAAAGCCGAACAGGTCGCTCGCCACGCCGCGGCCGACGCCCAGAACGAGCGAACCGCGTTCGACCCCCGCAGCGAGCATCGCGTCGAGCACGCGTTCGACCGTCGTTAAGCGCTTGCGCGCTTCTCCCAGTACAAACGCCGCCACCGGCGCGCGCCCGAGCGTCGCAGCGAACTCGTCCGCGAGTGCGCGAACGCCGCGTTGCGCATCGCACAGGACGAGCGCCACCGGTCCGCTCCTGCTCAGAAAGGCCGTTTGCTCGTCGCCGGGGCCTTTCGAAACGAAGATCGGATAGCCGAGATCGTCGTTGCGTGAAGCCGCGCCGCTCAAGGCTGGGGCGCGATCTTTTTTTCGCGTAGCCATCGCAAAATATCGTCGAGCACTTCCCGGTCGCTCATCCAGCGCGCTTCCACGACATGGTCGGCGGCGGCGTAGTCGGGCAGGCGGGCCTCGTAGAGCTCGCGGATTCGATCGATCGTCGGCCGTGGGCCCAGCAGCGGCCGGCGTTTGCGGTTCCGTTGCACGCGCGCCAAGATTTGCTCGGCGGAGGCCTTCAGAAAGACGCGGTGCGCGCGTTCCGCCAGCAGCGCGCGGTTCTCGGCGACCGTCAGCGCTCCGCCCCCGAGCGCAACGACGACGCCTTCGCCGCTGGAGAGAGCGCGCGCGAGCGCTTCGCGTTCGTAGCGGCGAAACGCCGGCTCACCCTCATCGGCAAAGATCGTCGCCACGGTCCCGTGCGCTCGCACGATCAGGACGTCGGTGTCGTAGAAGGGACAGCCCAGCTCGCGCGCGAGCCTCCGGCCAATCGTCGACTTGCCCGCCGCCATGAAGCCGACCAAGGCTACGTGGCGTTTCACGGCGCGTCCGCAGCGTGCTCTTGCGAAAACAGTTTTTCGGCTGCGCGCCTGCTGCGGGAGAGGTTATCGAGCGTCTCCTCGAGCGAATCGCCGCCGTATTTTTCCAGCACGGGCTTCATCAGCGCGAGCCGCACCATCGCCTCCCCGACGATCGCAGCCGCGGGTACCACGCAGACATCGCTGCGAACGATCGTCGCGGGCGCGTCGGTCTTCTGATGCAGGTTCACCGAAGGCAACGCCTTCATCAGTGTGGGAATGGGCTTCACGGAGATGCGCAGCACGATCGGTTCGCCGTTGCTCATTCCGCCCTCGATGCCTCCGGCTCTGTTGCTGCGCCGCACGACGCTTTCACCGTCAAGCGCAAACTCGTCGTGAGCGCGCGAGCCGGGAGTAGAGGCCGCCTCGGCGCCGAGCCCGATCTCGACCGCCCGAACGGTCTGCATTCCCATTACCGCGCCCGCGAGGATCCCGTCGAGGCGCTGCGCCGGCTGACGGTTGCTGCCGATTCCGACCGGCAATCCGTCGAGCCGTACCAGAAATTGGCCGCCGAGGGTATCTCCCGCGGCCTTCGCGGCATCGATCGCCGCGATCATCGCGGCCGCAGCCGCCGGCTCTGGGCAGCGAACGTCGCTGGCCTCGACGTCGGGCTGCTTCCACTCGTCGAGACCGCCGGCTTCGACGCTGCCGATCCGCGCCACGCAGCTGCGCGTCACGATGCCGAGCGCCTCGAGAAACTGCGCGCAGAGCGCTCCGAGGCAGACCCGCATCGCGGTTTCGCGCGCGCTCGCACGTTCCAGCACGTTGCGCAGATCGTGTTGGCGATACTTGAGCGCTCCCGCGTAATCGGCGTGCCCGGGCCGCGGATTGGTCAGCGGATCGCCGCTGCCGGTCAACGGATCCATCAGCGCGCGAACCTTCGGCGTCAGATAATCGCGATTGCGCACGACGACGGCAATCGGCGATCCAAGCGTCACGCCGCCTCGCACCCCCGCGAGAAACTCGACCTCGTCGCGTTCGATCTGCATGCGAGCGCCGCGGCCGTAACCGCCCTGACGGCGCATGAGCGTTTCGTTGATCGCGCCCGCGTCGATGCGCAAATGCGCCGGAATCCCATCGAGAATCCCCACGAGCGCCGGCCCGTGCGACTCGCCGGCCGTCAAATACGAGAACATCCGCCGCACCTTCGGCGCGTCTAGGCGCGCCTACTTCACTTCACCCCTCGCTCGCCGGGCACGAGCTTTTCAAGCGTTCGAGCGCACTGCGGTGCAGCCGCGTCACGTGCCGGCGCGAATAGCCCAAGCGACGCGCCAACTCGACGACGGTTACTCCGTCGAGATGAATCGCCCGGACGATCTGCCGCTGCAGCGGAGAAAGGGCCGCGAGTATTCGCTCGACGGTAAGCCGGTCAACGACGTCGTCGATGTCGCTGCGCGCGATACGTCGCTCCGAGCTGCCTACCGCCTCGAACGAGATCATGTGACGGCTCGCGCGATACGCGCGGACCTCGCGAACCTGCTCGGCATCCGCGCCGATTAGCGCGGCGACATCGCTCTCGGTGGGCTCGCGCCCCAGGCGAGGCCATAGCTCCCGTTCGGCGGCGCTCCAGCGCCGTTCGAGATCCCGCGTGCCGCGGGGAGCACGAACGAAGCGTTCGCTGTCGCGTACGTAATGCATCAGCTCCCCGAGCACGAGAAGCCACGCATAGGCCTCGAAAGGTGCCGCCTGCGCGCGATCGTAACGATCGGCCGCCTTGATCAGGCCAATTGCAGCGATCTGCTCGAGGTCGGCGCGATCGAGCCCGCGCCGCATAAACCGATGCGCGCCGCGACGGCAAAGATACCAATACTCCGCGACGAGCCGCTCGCGATCGCTCGGCCGTCGCGCACTGGAAAGAGACAGAGCCACACCCATCAAGCTCCGTTAGAAAAGCACACCCTGCGGCTGCCGCCCATCGGCCGCAACCGTTGCCAATCGTTATAGCGTACGCAAAGACAAAGCGCAATACGCTCTCAACGCCACGCGCATATATGTCCTCGTTGTCGGCATCAGCGGGCACTAGTGATGTTCCGTCGAACGCGTGCGCTATCGATGACGGCGCGGAAGATCGTCGCGATCGTTGCGCTCGCCTTGCTCGGCTTCGCAGCGCTCCGCGACTTGGGGCGGCTCGGCGACTCCCTCCCCTGGAACCGGCTCTACGACTTTGCCGATTTCTACTGCGCCGGGAACGCCGTCGACCGGCACGCCAACCCCTATCGCTACGAGCCGCTGCACGGCTGCGAACACGCCGTCAACCTCACACCCGCCTATCGCGCAGACCCGCATCGGGTCGTTCCGGCGCCGCTGCCGCCCTACGATTTTCCGGCCTTTGCAGCGCTGAGCCGGCTGGACTTTCGAACGGCGCGAACGCTCGACGCAATCGCGATCGTGCTGGCCGTGAGCGCCTCGGTCGCCGGTCTGAGTGCGCTTGGGATCCCGCTGGACGTCGCGGCCCTCGCGCTGCTCTTTCCCGCCGGCTATCTGCTGCTCGATGCCGGTCAAATCGTTCCCTTTGCGTTGCTGACTCTGGTATTCTGCGGCGTCGCGCTCGCGCGCGGGCGCGACGCGATCGCCGGCATCCTTGCGGCGCTGATGCTGATCGAGCCGCACTTCGGCCTGCCCGTATTTGCAGCGCTTTTGCTTCTCGTGCCTCGGGCTCGGGGCACCGCGCTCATAACGGGATTGCTCTTGCTTGCGATCGGAACCGTCGTCGCCGGCGTAGCGGGGATGGAAGCGTACGTCGCGCGAGTGCTGCCCGCACAGGCCGCGGCCGAGACCAACTACGTCTATCAATATAGTCTCACGTATCTGCTGGCGCGCGCCGGCGTGCCCGCAACGCCGGCGCTCTTGCTCGGACAGCTATCCTATTTCGCGATGCTGGCGGCCGGCATTTGGCTGGGTGCAAAGCTGTCGACGAGCCTGACGCGGCGCGAGCTCATCGCCTATTTGCCGGCAGCCTGCGGCGTCGCCGGCGGAGCGTACGTGCACATGATCGACGTTCCCATCGCAATACCGGCGGCACTGGTACTGGCGGTCGCGCTGCGCGACCGGGAGCGGATCTTCGCAGCGCTCGCCGTCGCGCTCCTCGCCGTCCCGTGGATTGCCGTCTGGATCGGAAAAAAGCTTTTTCTCGCCGCGCTCTTCATCGTCGCGGTACTCTTGATACGCTTGAGGATAGCCGCCGCGCTCGCAGCAGCGGCGTTTGTCGCGATTGCGGTCGTCATCTACGTTTTCGAGCTCCATCCGCCGCCGCCGTTTCCAAACGCCGCGGCGATCGCGAGCTTTTCTCCGAACGACCTGGCGCAGGTCGCCTGGGCTGCCTACGTCAACGCGATCGGCAATCCCGCGCCGGGATGGCTGCTGATCAAGCTGCCTACCTGGGCGGCTCTGCTCGCACTGCTCGGCGCGGCCTGGAGCGCAGCCGTGCGGCGCCCCTCGCGCGCGTGAAGCGCGCGCCGGCGCGCAGCGTCGCCCTCGGCCTGCTTCTGCTCGTCCTCGGAGTCTTTGCGGTGCGCGATTTCGGCCGCCTGGGGGAAGCGTCGCCGTGGCGCGCGATGGACGACTTCCCAGACTTCTATTGCGCCGGCTGGGTGCTCGATCGGGGGGCGAATCCGTATACGTACGAACCGCTGCGCACCTGCGAACATCGCGTCAATGCCGGCGCTTCATTTCGGGGCCGGCTCTTCGCCGCCAACCCGTCGCTGGCGATTCCGGCGCCGCAGCCTCCCTACGACTTTCCGCCGTACATGCTCCTTGCGCGCCTGCCTTTTAACGCTGCGCGCGTCGTGCAGGCCGTCGCCATCGTAGCGGCGGTCGCAGGCGCCGCGCTCGTGCTTGCGGCACTCGGCATCCCGTTCGGCGTTGCCGCGGCAACGCTGCTGCTCTCGACCCTGTATGCTTCGCTGCGCACCGGACAGATCGTACCGTTCGCCCTGCTCGCGCTCGTTGCGTGCGGCCTCGCGCTCGCGCGCCGGCGTGATGCCTGGGGGGGCCTCTTTGCGGCGCTCACCGCGATCGAACCGACGCTGGGTTTACCGGTAGCCGTCGCGACGCTGGCCTTCGTCCCGAAAGCGCGCCCAACGCTGCTAGGAGCGCTCGTGCTTCTTGCCTGCGTTGCCGTCGCCGTCTCCGGCCCACACGGCACCATTGCGTATCTGACGCGCATCATCCCCGCGCACGCATCCTCGGAAACGCACTTTCCCTTTCAGTACAGCTTCACGTACGCCGCCGCGTGGCTCGGTGCATCCGACGATGTCGCCCGCATCGCGGGGGCGCTCTCGTATCTCGTGCTCCTCGGAGCCGGCCTTTGGCTCGGATCGGCGACTGCAAACCGTTTGAAGCGGCGCGAGCTTTTAGTCTTTTTGCCGGCGCTCTGCGCGGTGGCCGGGGGCTCGTTCGTGCACCAAGAAGAGCTCTGCTTTGCATTGCCCGCGCTGGCGATTCTGGCAATGCAAACGCGCGGCTGGCCGCGCACGATCTCGATCGCCGCACTTTGCGTCCTCGCACTCCCCTGGCTTGCGGTGTGGGGGACAAAGCAGCTCTTTGCGGCGAGCCTCTTCGTCTGCGCACTGACGCTTTGGCGCATGCGCGTCGAGATGCGGACAGCCGTCCCGATCTTCGTTGCGATTGGAGCGGTACTCTATGGCTTCGAACTGCACCCGCCCCAACTGCCCGTGCCGTCGGGCTCTTCGCTGCCCGTCATTGCGCCTGGAGATCTCGTCCAGCGTGCGTGGCAAGCGTACACCGCCCAACGCAGCACGCAAGACTTTGCCTGGTTCGCCATCAAGCTTCCGGTGTGGGCCGCGCTGATCGCGGCGATCGTCGCGGCCGCCGCCGCCAGTCAGCCGAGTGCAACCGGAGGGGGGACTCCTGCTTCGATCTCCCGGCGCATCTGAACCCAGCCGCGAAAGTTTGCATGGAAGGCGCCGTCGGGCGCGGGCGTCGCGACGTGCTCGAACGGACTCAAGTGCCGGTCTACCTTGAGCCGCTCGTAGAGGTCTAGATCCTTTTGGATCTCACGCTTGCCCTCGTGCGTAAGATACGAGACCCGCGCACATCGAGCGGCGGAGATCCGCAAGCGCGTTTCGATATCGAGCTGGTATTCGTCGTCTTGGAGCAAGGGCGTGTGCCAAGCCCCACGTTCGAGCAACGTTGGAGTGCTCGCTGCAATCGCCGCACGCATCGCCAGCGCCGCCGCACGGATCTCCGGCTGAGCGTTGGGCGCACAACGCAGCTCGAAGAAATTCTCCCATTCCGTGGCCGTAACGATCACGGTGTGCCACAAGAACGGCTCGAGCAGCCGATTTAGTTCCTGCTTGTGCACGTTCAAGTCGAGCAATGCACGGGCGTGCACTACCGCGGCATCTCGGGCCAAAAGCCAGACCCGCCGCGCCTCCTCCGCTTCGTCGCCCCGGAGCACCTCACTGGCAGACATGCCGGCTTTATTGCGTCCCCACTCGAGCGGGACGGCCGGCTCGTTCTCAACGCGCTCGATCAATTTTGCCGTTGGCACGGCACGAGAACTCGCCGAATTTCTTGAGAAGACTCTGTGCGTATTAAACTCGGCGAGAACGAAGCGCGGGAACGTTACCTCGAGCGTCGTCAAGCGGATCCCGGCCGGGCTGATGGAGTCCAGCAAAACGCGCGCACTATAGGCCACTAGGGTGCCGTCTCCGGTATGACGTTACACAAGGCGGTACGCTAGAACCGCGTCGAAAGCCTAACCGCGATAGCGCAGGAACGCCGGGACGTCGATGTCGTCCATCGTTACCGGCGAGACTGCCTCCAGCTTGCCCGTCTCAAAGGCATAGCCGCTCTGCGCACCGCGGTAACCGCGGCGCGCGCCGAAACCCGCCGCCAATACGGTAACGCGAACGCGTCCGGTCATCGCCGGATCGACCGATGCACCGAAGATGATCGCCGCGTCGGGGTCGACCGCCCGGCTAATCATTTCCGCGGCTTCGTTCACCTCGTACATCGCCATATCGGGACCGCCCGTGATGTTGAAGATGACGCCCTGGGCGCCTTCGACCGTCGTTTCGAGCAACGGCGATGCGATGGCTTTTTGAGCGGCGTCGGCGGCACGATGCTCGCCGCTGCCTTCGCCGATGCCCATCATCGCTGAGCCGGCGTCGCTCATGATCGCCTTCACGTCGGCGAAATCAAGGTTGATTAAACCGGGCTGCGTGATCAGGTCGCTGATCCCGGCAATGCCCTGCCGCAGGACGTCGTCGGCGAACGAAAACGCCTCGTTGAGCGGCGTCTTCTTTTCGATGATCTGCAGGATGCGCTCGTTGGGGATCGTGATCAGCGTGTCGACCTTGCTCTCGAGCTCGGCGATGCCGTTCTCGGCGACCTGCATGCGCTTTTTCCCTTCGAACGCGAAGGGCTTCGTAACGACGGCGATCGTCAACGCGCCGGACTCGCGCGCGATCTCGGCGATCACGGGTGCCGCGCCGGTGCCGGTGCCGCCGCCCATGCCCGCCGTAAGAAAGACGAGATCGGCGCCATCGAGGATCATCGCGAGGTCTTCGCGTGACGTCTCCGCAGCCTCGCGCCCGAGCGTTGGATTCGCTCCCGCCCCGAGGCCGCGCGTCTGGCTGCCGCCGATGTGAACGCGGTTCTCGGTCAGGGCGCCGCGCAGGGCTTGCACGTCGGAGTTTACCGCGAAAAAGTCGACCCCGGCGAGGCCGGCCGCCACCATGCGGTTGACGGCATTGCAGCCGCCGCCGCCGATTCCGATCACCTTGATCGTCGCTGCATGCACCGGCTCTTGAACGGAACGTCGTACGTCGGTCATCTCTTGCGGCTCCTTCGTCGGAAAAAAGTTAGGGAACGTGGGATCGGGTCTCTCTAGGTCCATAGATCTGCGAGCCAGCGCTGGATTCGCCCTCCGACGCCGTTACGCCGCCTGCCGTGGGCCGCATCTTCGCCGTGTCCGTTTGCGCCGAAGACGAGGAGTCCGAGGGCGGTCGCATACTGCGGCGAGGTCATCGCATCGGTCAATCCGCCGATCGAGTTCGTCGTTCCCACCCGAATGGGCAGATTAAAGACTTCTTCGGCGATCGGTTCGATGCCGGGCAGCAACGCGCCGCCGCCCGTCAGCACGACCTCTCCGAGGACGAGGTCGCGCGGCACGTTTTCGACGATCTTCTGCCGAGCCATGCGCAGCGTCTCCAAAACTCGCGGAACGACGATCTGCCGTAGCTCGGCGGTTGAGTGCTCTCTCGTGGCCCGGCCATCCAAGGTGCGGACGGCAAACGGCTCGCGTGTCTCGCTGGCGCCGAGGCGCTTCTTCACCTCTTCGGCCTCCGACAGCGTGGTCTTCAAGCCCAAGGAGATGTCGCTGGTGAGGATATTTCCGCCGACCGGAATCGTCGCGGTATAGATCGCGCTGCCCAGCGAATAGACCGCGATGTCGGTCGTGCCGCCGCCGATGTCGAGCATGACGACCCCAACCTGCTTTTCTTCGGCGAGCAGCGTCGCTGCCGAACTCGCCAAGGGTTCGAAGACGACGCCGCTGGTCTCGAGGCCGGCTCGCTCGACGCACTTCAGCACGT
>DATAQH010000059.1:0-2154 GCA_036264815.1 Candidatus Cybelea sp. | reverse complement strand
CGGCTCGTCGGATCGCCTTCGCCGACGATCACGAGGTCGTCATAGATCAACGGCGCGCTCATCAGGGGATTGGGAACGTGCGCTTTCCACAAAATCTTTCCCGTGTTGACGTCGAGCGCATAGAGCGAGCCGTTGTTATTGCCGACGTAGAGCGTGTCGTCGGCAACCGTCGGACTTGCCGAGATCTGGCCGCCGGTTTCGACCCGCCACGACGCGTGCAGCGTTCCGGGGACGACCGCGTTATTTTCGGGCCCCATGCGAAACTGCGTCCAGACTGCCGCCAGCGTCAGGAAGATGCGAACGGCGAGCAAGCTCATCGAAGCCAACTTCCCGCCCTAGATGCGTAATTCCATTCCGTCGAATGCAACCTCGACATTTGCATCGCGCAGGCTGCGTGCGGCTTCCGACTCGGGATTGAGAATTGGATTAGAATTGTTGACGTGAGTGAGGATAATTCGTCCGGCTGTGCCGCGGAATTGCTTGAGGGTTCCCGCGGCGTCACCGATCGGGAGGTGGCCGAGGTCGCTCGCATGCTTAGGCATGAGCTGCTGTGAAACGAGCTCGTCGTCGCTGAAAAACGTGCCGTCCAGGAACGCGACATCGGCGGAAGCGATCGCATTCTCTAGCGCCCGGTCTATACTCGCAAAGACCGGCGCAAAGAGCAGGCGCTTCATTCCTTCTAAATCGGATATTTCGTACGCAACGACGGCGCCGGGGGAGCTTCGGCGGCCATCATAACCCGGCGTCGTTCCGGGCACGGGGATCGCGCGGATCTCGAGCTCGTTGCCGGCGAGGTCGTCCGCACCGGCCGGCGCGCACGGTTGGTCGAACGGAACGTCGAGCCAGCGGTGCGGCGGCTGCGCAAAGCGGGCAAAGGCGGGCTGCCGCGTCGCGATCTCACGAACGACGGCGCTGGAGCGCAGGACGAAGCGATGCTCGCCGTCCTGGCGGAGGGTTGTCAGGCCCCCAATGTGATCGACATTTGCGTCGGTAAAGAGTATTCCGCCGATCGGCGTGCCGCGCGACTGCCGCGGCTGAAGCGGTTCGAACGACTCGATCTGCACGCCGATGTCGGGCGAACAGTTGAGCAAGAGCCAGCGATCTCCGTTGCCGCTGATCGCGAGCCCGGATTGCGTCCGGCGGGGTTGCCGTCCGGTCCGCGCCGCGCCGCAGTTCGCGCACCCGCAGTTCCATTGAGGAACGCCGCCGCCCGCCGCCGAGCCGAGCACGCGAACGATCACGGCCGGCGAGCGGCAAGATCCGCCTTTCCCGCATTCTCGCGCGCCGACGCGATCAGCGAATGCTGCGGGCTGAGCGAGCACGCCGGATCGGTCGCCGCCGCATCGCCCGTCAGAAGAAAGGCTTGGCAGCGGCAACCGCCCCAATCGATCTCCTTGCGTTCGCAGGAACGGCAGGGTTCGGGCATCCAGCCGGTTCCGCGGAAGCGTTGGAACGAATCGGAGGCGGACCAGATCGCCGCGAGTCCGCGCTCGCGAACGTTTTCGAAGTGAAGGTTTGTTATCGCAGCCGCGGCCGGACACGGAAGCACGTCGCCGTTCGGCGCCACGGTCATGAACTGTTGTCCCCAACCGTTCATGCACGGCTTCGGAAAATCGCCGAAGTAATCGGGGAGGACGTAGACGATCTCCATTCGGCCGCGCAAGCGCTCACGCGCCGCGGCGACGACCTGCTCGCCGTGGCGCACCTGCTCCGGGGTCGGCAGCAGCGCGAGCCGGTTGCGGAAGGCCCAGCCGTAGAACTGCACGTTCGCGAGCTCGAGGCGCGTAACGCCGGCTCGCTCGGCATAGCCGATCACGTCCTCGATCGTATCGTGATTCAGGCGGTGCAGCACGCAGTTCAACGTCAGCGCGACCTCTCGGTTGAGCACGCGGTGTATCGCTGCGGCTTTCCGATCGTGAACGGCAGCGCCGGCGATCCGGTCGGCGAGTTCGGTCTCCGGCGCCTGGATGCTGATCTGAACGTGATCGAGCCCGCTGTCCGCCAAACGGTCGAGCAGCGCGTCGTCGAGGAAGGTTCCCTGCGTAATCAGATTGCTGTAGAGCCCGAGGCCAGCGGCTCCCGCGACCAGCGTAGAGAGGTCGGTTCGCAGCGTCGGCTCTCCGCCGGAAAAGTGGACCTGGACGATGCCCATTG